>DATIDX010000265.1:0-17395 GCA_035456025.1 Cellvibrio sp.
CGCCGAACCAATTGTCGGCGCTGGTTTTGTGGATTTGGAGTTGGGAGAAGGCCGCACCAAACGCGTCCGTATTCACCACGCTCACCTGGAAGAAGATGCAGGAAAATCCTTGCACGAAGATTTTGCCGGCATGAGCGGAATCGATTTAAACCGCGCCGGCACTCCGCTGATCGAAGTGGTAACCGAGCCGGATATGCGCAGCGCTGAAGAAGCTGTTGCCTTCGCGAAAAAATTGCACTCGATTGTGACCTCACTGGAAATCTGTGACGGCGAAATGTCGCAAGGCTCAATGCGTTTCGACGTAAACATTTCTGTGCGCCCTAAAGGCCAGGAAAAACTCGGCACCCGCACCGAAACCAAAAACCTGAACTCATTCAAGTTTATGGAAGAGGCACTTGAGCTGGAAGTCGAGCGTCAAATTGATGTGCTCGAAGACGGCGGAAAAATTCGCCAGGAAACACGCTTGTACAATGGCGACACCAAAAAAGCCCGCTCCATGCGCAGCAAAGAAGACAGCAATGATTATCGCTACTTCCCCTGCCCTGATTTGTTACCAGTAATTCTGGATGATGACTACATCGAATCTGTGCGCAAACAAATGCCGGAATTGCCAGAAGCAAAACGCGCGCGTTTTGTTGAGCAATATGGCTTGAGTAGCTACGATGCTGGCCAAATCACTATGGATAAATTCACTGCCGCATTCTTTGAGGCCTCCACCAAAATTTCCGGTGAAGCAAAACTCACCGCCAACTGGATCATGGCTGATTTGGGTGCGTATCTGAACCGTACCGAACAGCGCATTGATCAATCGCCAGTGACGCCAGAGTTGCTCGCAGGCTTGGTGGTGCGCGTGAAAGACGGCACCCTTTCCAGCAAAATCGCCAAACAAGTGTTTGAAGCGATTAGCAACGGCGAAGGTGATGCGGACACTATTATCGAAACCAAAGGTTTGAAACAGGTTTCCGATACAGGCGCACTGGAAAAAATTATTGACGACATACTCGCGGCTAACACCGCGCAAGTAGAAGGCTATCGCGCCGCACCAGAAGACAAGCGCGCGAAAATGCTCGGCTTCTTTGTTGGTCAGGCAATGAAAGCATCAAAGGGGCAGGCAAACCCGCAAGCGCTTAACGAACTGCTAGTGAAAAAATTGAACGGTTAATTACCATCACGCCTTCTCAACGGGAGGCGTAAAAACCTTATAGAGAATCAACATGAGCTTACGTAAAGACAAAGAAAAAGTCCTTGGTGAAACTTTCGATGACGCGCGCATCGCAACATTTTTGGATTACCCTGCACCCGCAGGCGTGAATGCCGACTACCACTTGCTGGAAAAAGCCTACCGCGGCATGCGTGGTGAAAACTTCGGCACCTTCGTGAAGTTGTTTATTGAAGCCGGCAAAGATGTAAACGCCGTCGGCCCAGAAGGAAAGACATTCCTGCAAGTGGTCAAGCTTCACCGCAATGGTGAAGAATATGCAATCGCGCTGGAAGCTCAGGGCGCAAAATAAATTTGATTGCATTAAGAAGCAGCCGCTGAGGCTGCTTTTTTATGGCTGCAGAAAAATCACGCTCGCCCTAAACGCGCTAATAATTTCTGGTTTTCTATCTCTATATGTTTATAGAAATCCACATCCGATAATTGCACCGCTGCTGCCTCGTCAATGACCAACACCACTTGTTCATGGAGCTGCAAGGCCGATGCCGGGCATGCCGCAGTCAAGGGTCCTTCAACAGTAGCTTTAATTGCCTCTGCTTTATTTTCACCCGTCGCTAGCAGCACCACTTTTTTGGATTCCAGGATCGTACCTATACCCATGGTGATCGACAGGTGTGGCTGGTATTCGTCCGGGCCGAAGAAGCGCGCGTTATCATCGATCGTTGCGCGTGTCAGCGTTTTCACGCGAGTGCGCGACATCAAGGAAGACGATGGCTCATTAAAACCAATATGGCCATTGCGCCCGATCCCCAACAATTGGATATCGATGCCACCTTTTTGTTTGATGGCAGTTTCATAGAGTGCGCAGGCAGTGAATGGATCTTCAGCGTCGCCCGGAGGAACAAACGTGGATGACTTATCGATATCAATATGATCAAACAACTGCTGGTTCATAAAATAGCGATAACTTTGCGGGTGATTCGCAGGCAGGCCCAAATATTCATCCAGATTAAAGCTAGTGGCTTTTTTAAAAGACACGCGCCCGGTTTGGTGGGCAGCAATTAATTCCTTGTAAAGCGCCACGGGAGTCGAACCAGTTGCCAGGCCCAATACCGAATCAGGTTTACGGCTAATTTGTTTTATAAAAATATTTGCACCGTAACTCGCAACTGCTGCTGCGTCTTTCAAAATGACAACTTTCATTGAACACTCCAGTGAGTGGTATTGACCGAAAAAAAATTTAACCTGAAAACTATTTGTGATTTAGCCCATCACCCGCAACCCAGGTGTGGGTTACGCGATAGTCATGGGTAAAATGCACTAAATCTGCACGAAATCCCGGCAGGATACGACCGAGATAATTATCCACTTGCATATATTCGGCAGGATAAAGTGATGCCATGCGCAAGCTCTCTCCTAACTCCGCTCCAACCCACTGCGTATTCAATCGCACCGCATCAATCATACCTATAGCGCTACCGGCCAACCGACCTTCGGTATTTACCAGGCAACCATCTTTTTCATAAATAGTTTCACCATAAATCTGGAATGATTTTTCCGGTGAACCTACAGTCGACATAGCATCAGTCACTAAATACATTTTGCCTTTGGGTTTTGCAGCGTAGGCAATGCGCGCCGAGGCTGCGTGCACATGGTAGGTATCGATAATAATCCCGCACCAACTATTAGGATCTTCCAATGCAGCGCCGACAACTCCGGGCTCGCGCCCTGTGGTTGGTCGCATCGCATTATATAAATGGGTAAAACCGGAAAGACCTTCTTTAAGCGCGCTCACAACAGATTCGTAATGCGCATCTGTGTGGCCAGCGCAGACAATTACACCCGCTGAAGTTAGTTGTTTTATTTGACCAGAAGCTGCGTGCTCTGGCGCAAGTGTGAGCATCACTTTAAATTTATATTGACCTCTTACAGACGCAACCAACCAATCAATATCCGCTTGCTCCATTTCGCGTATGTAACGCTCGCTGTGTGCCCCACGGCGCGCCATATCAAAAAATGGCCCCTCCACATGCACACCTAAAACACCTTTCATCCCTGCTGCAACCGCCTCTGCAACTGCTGTTACACCAGCTTGATGCACTGCACGCGTATCGCTGATGAGTGTTGGCAATAGCGAAGTCGTGCCGGTTGGGCGATGACCATCCAGCATGGTTTGAATCGCACTGACGCTGGTGTCGTTGGTAAAAAACGCACCGCCACCACCGTTAACTTGTAAATCGATAAAACCCGGAGCGATAACGCCACCATCCAATAACATTTGCGGGATGGATTTATCCAGCTCTGCGGCGGGAATCAGTGCTGCAATATTTTCACCATCGATCACCAGCGCACAGTTATCCAGAAACTCTTCGCCGGTAAAAATGCGCGCGCCCACTAACGCTTGTTTCATAACGACACCTGTAACAAAGTGCCCGCCCTATCATCGCAGCGAGCATTACAAACTGATAATAATGTTGCGCTTATGCAACACCCAGGCAACACACCACAAAATAGTTACTTGCAATAACGCAAACAACAGCGATGCCAGATAAGGATCAGCAAAGCTGCGGAACACACCGTAAAGTGCGGCATAGGCCGATTCATTGCCGATGGGAATTAAATACAAGGTGGTCGCCAGCAGTGCCGCCAATATGTAAATGAATAACGGATTTTTGCCGATAATTTCAAACACGCGATAGACAGGTTTAACACCAGAAGCAAAAACTGATTGCTCCAGCTTGACCAACAAAATTAACAGCAGTATTGCAGCGCCGCAGGTCAACAACACGAAGGGGCTGGTCCAGAGCGATTTATTAATCGGAAACAGGGTATGCCATAACAGCGCTCCACCAATTAATGCGAGCGCAGATATAAATAATTGACTCAGGGCTTTTTCTTTATCTTCACTGCCCAAGAGCACACGCGTTGCTTCAAAACCGATAATCACATTAACGATTGCAGGAAGGGTGCTCAGGATACCTTCAGGATCAAAGGCGATGCCCTTCCCCTGCCACATGTGGCTCGCACCCAATAGCGCCAAATCAAACTGGCGCACCAGGTTATGCTCCAGACTGTAAGGATCAGCTGCGATATTTAACAATACCCAATAGCCAATCAACAGTGCGGCGCTAATCACTGCGCGCCCGGTGAACCCCAAATACAAAATAATGAATGCAGCAAAACCATAAGCCAGGGCAATGCGTTGCAACACCCCCATTACACGCCATTGATTGAGGTCATCAGTGAACGGATAAGCAGACAGTAAAACGCCAATTAAAAATAACAGCGCAACGCGGCGCAGGATTTTTTTGGATTGATCAGCAAATGTCAGCTGCCCTAAACCACGCACTGAAAAGTACATGGCCGAGCCAACAATGAACATAAAAAAAGGAAATACAAAATCCGTGGGCGTGGCGCCATGCCAATCCGCGTGCAACAAAGGCGCGTAAACAAACTCCCAGGAGCCGGGAGTGTTTACCAAAATCATCAACGCGAGGGTTAAACCACGCATCACATCCAAAGCTTGAAAGCGTTGTTTGACCATCAGATACCTCGTAGATGATGTTGTCGCGTTACTTTTTGTGAAAATTATTTCCAACTGCGCAATTTGTATCCCCGAGCGGCGTAGAAGAGAATAAATAAGTAGCAGGGCGTCATCACTATGTAGGCAGTTTGTCGATCCACAAATGTCGCTACCGCACCCAGCACTACGGGCAGGACTGCACCGCCCGCGATTGCCATAATCAACAGCGCTGAACCGGTCGCGGTATAGCGGCCCAATCCGCTTAACGCAAGCGGCCAAATTGCGGGCCATACAATTGCATTCGCAAGGCCTAGTAAGGCAATACACAGGATAGTGTTGGGGATCGCCGGTGCGCCAACAAATGCAAATAGTTCAGAAATAGCAGTGGACTGGTTATCACCAAACACAATGCCGAGACTGAGAAGCACACCTAAAGCGGCAGACACCAGCAACATATTTTGCTGGGAAATGATGCGCGGGATTAATAAAATTCCGAGGATATAACCCAACACCATGCACGACATGGTGGTTGAGGTGAGAATAGAAAAATTGCTAAAGCCAATACTGCGCCCATAAGAGCCAATAGTATCGCCAGCAATCACTTCAACACCGACATACACAAACAAGGCCGCAACACCCAACACCAGATTGGGAAATTGCAGCACGCCGCGCAAGGGTAATTTTTCTGCTTTTTCTTCTTCTGATTCCAATTCAGGCAAGGAGGAAAATTTTACCAGCAGCGAAACCACGCCAATAACGATCGCCATATAAATGTATGGCATCACCAGATTGCTGGCCATCAGTTCGATTTCTTCTGCACTGGGCGCTGTAGTTGGCTTACCCGTCATGCCACCCAGGATCAACGCAGTAAAAACGATAGGTGCAACAATGCCAGCGGATTTATTGAGAATGCCCATCAAACTTATGCGGCGCGCGGCGGACTCTTCCGGCCCCATTTTTACCACATAGGGATTCACCGCGGTTTGCACGAGCGTCTGCCCCGCCCCCATCATAAACTGGCCAATTAAAAATAATCCGAACCAATGGGTTTTTGCAGCAGGAATATAAATTAGCGCGGCAGAAGCCATTGCAGCCAAACCAATTGCCATGCCATTTTTGTAGCCAACCTTGCGGATCACCCAGGATGAAGGCAATGCAAAAACTGTCACGGCGATATAAAAGGAAAACAAAATAAATGAAGCCTGGAATGGCGTTAATGCCAATACCACTTCAAGGTAGGGCATCAGCGATCCATTCAACCAAGTGACAAATCCGAAAATAAAAAACATTCCGGCGATCATCGCCAATGGAAGGAATGCACTCTTTGGATTTGCGCCCGGGGTGGAGACAACAACAGCGTCGTTACTCATGGTCTTGTTCTCGCGTTAGATGGCAGTGGGTAAAACACTTTCGTTATTGTTGGCTTGCGTGAAACATTGTTTGGCGAAATACACGGCACCAAATTCCGGTTGATATAAAGCGGGGGAAATATTGTTCGCCATTTCCTGGTCCATCCAGGGAAGCAAGCGCGGGGCGAGACCCCCGATAATCGACATGCGCCCCGGCCCGGTTTGCCACAGGCGGCGGGCGACATCGCTCATGTAAGCAGCACCATCTTTCACAATCTCTATTGCAACAGCATCGCCGGCATCGGCGGCATCGACGACAAAAATAGCGAACTTGGCGTAGTCGCTCGATTTTGCGCCAAACATTTTATCGACAATCATTAAGCCTTCGGCTTGCAAGAATTCACCAATGCTGACACTCAGGCTGGTAGATGGTCCTAGGTTATCTGACGCAAGCAACACCGCCTGGATTGCTTGCAGCCCCATCCAGGCACCACTGCCTTTATCGCCGATGGGAAAACCATGTCCACCTAAAAAAAGTGCGGAATTTTTCACGTAGGAATAACCGCACGAACCTGTGCCGGCAATCATCACCGCACCCTCGTCGCGATTATGGGCTCCGAGGCAAGCTATATGCAGATCGGTTGTGAGGTACATGTGTTTGAATGGATGCTCCCAGGCATTCATCACTTCATAAAGGCTGGGAACGTTAACGCCGGCCAGACCGGCACCGGCAACCAACTCGGCCATTACCGAGGGAGGAAGTCCTGCATCGATCAGCGCTAACTCGGCCGCCGTGCGGATTGAGTCTTTGGCCTGCTGAACACCATGGAAAGGGTTGGCTGGACCACCGACGCCTGTACCCAGCACCTGTAAATCGGCAGTCATAATGCTGGCGCGACACTTAGTACCGCCTCCATCAATGCCGATATACAAGGTTTGTTCGCCGAGTGGCATCTTTGCCATGATTTACCTCATTATTTTAAAGCGCATATCGACTTGATTAATGTTAGCGCCAGATACTGAAAATTCGAATATTCCCAAAAGCTTGCGATCATAACAGAGTGAAAAAAGGTTAGTGCCCGAACGGACACTAACCACAAGACCACTACTACAGCTCTAGAGAACTCATGCCCGTTGATGCCGCACCTGGCAAAGGAGAGCAACCAAACAGCGCTAACATCATCGAACAACTTTAGATTATGCCAACCAGACAACGTTGTCAAAGAAATTTACAGCAAAATGTGTTAACGCTAAAGAACTTCAGCTGCAAAAACAGACAACGTTGCCAAAACCTTGTGCATCAACCTTAAAAGGGTTTTGCGGTGATGGAATCAACTTCACTGTGAATTTCCAGGGAATCAGATCTTTTGGTGTTAAGGCACCCTCCAACCTGCACAAAATGCTCTTCCCTTTTGCATGGTGAGAAACGACAAAAATACACCTATGAAATGGCAGACATAAAAAAAGTCGCACTTGGCGACTTTTTAGAGGCTGGGTTACCCAGCCGCGCGGGATCCAGCGCTAATTGACGAGGCGCGAGCGCAATTGGCGCAGGCTAGCTTTGACGCTGCGCGCGTTTTCGGGGCCCATACGCAGCATCAACTTGTGGGTTTGCGGCAGCTTTTCCAAGGCAGGGTCAGCGTATTGATAGAAGACTTTTGGATGTAACAATAACAAGTCACCCTGAATATCGGGAGCAGCCAGCACATTATCAATAGCGGCGATCATTACGCTGTGGAAATTTGGCTTCTTTAAACCCAACTCGGCAAAGGCCTCTTCCAGCAGCGGATAAAAGCGGCGGTAAACCGCCACGGCGGCGTCGCTATCAATCAGTGCCAAGGTAGTGACATAGGGTTCATAGCGCTGGTAATTGCGGGGTGAAACACGCTCCTGATCGACCGCTGTACCCTCGACCATGACTGAAAATGTATCAGCGATAAAAGGCGGCGGTGGAGACACCACCGGGCGATACTCCTGGATAACCTTGCCCTCTGCAACATTGTTTACCGCCAATACAAATTTGCGGATGATTTCCTGCGGCACAATCAGTTGCAACAAGCCCTCACCGCGCAACTGTTGCAGCGCTGCGAGCAAGCTGCTGTCGCTTTCGTTTAATCCGGGTAGGGGTTCAACAGCGGCCACGGGTTGCGGGGGCTCATATTCAGGCGTAGGCGCCACAGCGGCAGCACTGCTCGTCACCGCAGCTTGTGGCGCCACCCCAACGGGCGTGCTTACGGTTTGCGATGGGACGGCGGCATCATCTCGCAGGAAATAAAAAGTAGCCGCAGCAGCAATCAGCGCCAGCACCACTATCACAATCATAGGTACGGACGAGCTTTGTCGCGGTTGGTAGTGGTCACTCATAGCAATACCCTTTGGTTAGCAATTTCAGTAGCATTTAGCATTAAGGCGCAAGATTATGGCCTAATCTCATTTATGGGGACAGCCTTGTGCGATCACGGTTCCCCTTTTTTGCCGGTGCAAACCAGATTGCACTTACTTTTTGCAGCACACACAAGGAACTTCAATGGCTTTTATTCCTGCCCCCTTTCGCCGGCTTACACGCCTATCAACTTATATGACTCGCAGCAGTCTTGGCATACTGTTACTAGTCATGATTGGTTGCGCCACTATTGGCGGCTCATACTGGGATCAACAATATGGCATCGCCAAACCGCGCGAATTGCCTACCACCCCAACCAAGGCTTCATTGACCTATTACAAAGACACCAAACCCATCATCGAGCAGCGCTGCGTAGTCTGCCACGGCTGTTACGATTCCCCCTGCCAGCTCAAACTGGAATCCTACGAGGGCCTGCTGCGCGGTGCCAATCCTGAGCTGATTTACGCCGCCGCGCGTTTGACTGGGGCTGCGCCTACCCGCTTGTTTGAAGATGCAAGCAGCACCGCTGAGTGGCGCGGCAAAGGTTTCCATCCGGTATTAAATGAGCGCAGCAATACGGCAGAAGCCAACATCAAAGCCGGAGTGATGGCCCAAATGCTTGAACTCAAAAAAGCCAATCCATTGCCCAGCACGGCAATCTTGCCTGCGAGTTTGGATTTGAGTTTTAACTATCAACAATACTGCTCCACCATTGAAACCTTTGAGGATTTCGCCAAGGAGAATCCACTCTGGGGGATGCCTTACGGCCTGCCCGGCCTGAGCGAAAAAGAACACCGGATTACCATGGATTGGCTGAAACAAGGGGCGGCCATGGGCACCCCCAAAGCCCTCTCCGCCGGCGTGCAGCAGCAGATCCATTCCTGGGAAGCCTTTTTAAATGGCGATAGCCTCAAGCAACAATTGGTCAGCCGCTACATCTACGAACACCTGTTCCTGGCGCAGCTATTTTTCCCCGAAGCACCCGACTTCCACTTCCGCCTGGTGCGCTCCAGTACGCCGCCCGGACAACCACTTAACCGCATCACCACCGAGCGCCCTTACGACAACCCCAATGTCAACCGGGTGTACTACCGTATCTGGCAAGACCCTTCCAGCCAGATCGCCAAAACCTACATGCCCTATGCGCTGGATAAAAAGCGTATGAATACCTGGCAGCAACTGTTTTTCTCTACCGACCCCGCATTCGCTTATGAAGTCACCCAACTGCCGTCTTATGACCATCTGGTTGCCGCCAATCCCTTCGTCGCTTTTGCCGAATTACCGGTTAATGCCCGCTACCGGTTCATGATCAATGAAGCCCACTTCACCATCATGAATTTTATCAAGGGCCCAGTGTGTCGCGGCCAGGTCGCGCTCAACGTGATCCAGGATCATTTCTGGGTCTTCTTCTTCTCGCCCGAAACCCAGGCGACTGAAGGCATGGCCAAGTTCTTGGCCGACAATAGCAAACACCTGGAATTGCCCTCGGAAGCGGGAAATACGCTCAGACCGCTGAGCAATTGGCACAAGTACTCAGAGCTGCAAACCGAATATCTCTCCGCCAAGGCCAATTTTATTAACCAGGCGGCGGCCGCCGATAATGGTATCGAGATGGATGACATATGGAATGGCGACAAGGGCACCAACCCCAATGCCGCCCTGACTATTTTCCGCCACGGTGACAGCGCCAGCGTACATAAGGGTTTAATTGGCCAACCGCCCCAGACCGCCTGGGTCATCGGCTATCCATTGCTGGAGCGCATCCACTATTTATTGGTGGCCGGCTTTGATGTCTACGGAAACTCCTCACATCAATTGCTGAGCCGGCTCTATATGGATTTCCTGCGTATCGAAGGAGAGATGAATTTTGTTGGTCTCCTGCCGAAGGAGGCCCAACAAAAGACTATGGAACATTGGTATCGCAACGCGGAAACTGACGTCGACACCTACATCGACCTGTTTATTGCGCAATTGAAGGCGCGCAATAACATCCAGTACCACAGCGACAACCCCCAGCAGGAGCTATACCGCAAACTTAAACAACACCTGGGAAATGCCGCTCTGTCGCCGATCAATATCCGCACGCAAAAATTGCCGCCGGGAAAATTGGCTCAGTATGAAAAACTGCAAAACACGCGCGGTAAGCCGATCAGCTTCCTGCCACCCACTACTGTCATTCACATTCCCAACGTCGGACTGTTTACCCTTGTCCACAATAGCGCCTATAGCAACCTCGCCGCGCTCTTTGGCGAAGAGAAGCGGCGCCTCCCCGATGAAGATAACCTCACCATCGCACGCGGCATGATCGGCGCCTACCCCAACAGTTTTATGCGTGTGGAAGAGCAGCAGATAGATGACTTTATCAACCGCTTGCAGCATCTGGATTCAGAGGAGGATTACCGGGCTCTGCGCGACATCTATGGCGTGCGCCGCACCAGCGCCGATTTCTGGGCATTTAGCGACAAAGTGCATCAGCTCTATAAAATCAGCCAACCCGACGAAGCCGCCCTGCTCGATTACAACCGGTTGGAAAACCGCTAACCCGCCGCTAGCGCACAAAACCACCAAGCCCAAATTGCGGCTTGGTGGTAAATACAGTATTCTTCCTAATAATCACTCTCATTTACATCCAAGACGTGCCTATTATGAACTCTGCCGTGCCCACCAATACCCTGTCCGCTGCTCTTCGCCTCGACCAATGCCGTAAAGGCGCAAGGGTGCGGGTTACCGGCTTGATCGAGCAGCCGCTATTTGGCGCCCAGGACGAACGCGTAAGCCTGCGCTTGAAAGAACTGGGGTTCCTTCCCGGCGCGCCGCTGAAAGTCATTGGTTTTGGTCTCTTGGGTGCAGATCCCCTAGCCGTTCAGGTCAACGGCACCAAGTTTGCCTTGCGCCGTGCCGAGGCAGCCAAAATCTGTGTCGAAGCAGCCGAATAGCAGCCCCATAGCAGGCCTGTTCAGCACTCCCAATCATTTACCAGCCAAGCCTTTTTTCAGGTAGCAACACATGTCCACCCCTATTCGCTTCGCCCTGATTGGCAATCCCAATTGCGGCAAGACATCTTTGTTTAACCGTTTGACCGGCGCCCGCGCCAAAGTCGCCAACTATCCAGGCGTCACCGTCGAGCGCCGCTCAGGTGTGGTTACCGGGCTTTCGCAGCCCACCGAAATCATAGATCTGCCCGGCACCTACAGCCTCTTTGTTACCTCGCCTGATGAACAGGTCGCACGCGATGTGATCCTCGGCAAGCTGGCCGGCGAGCGCAAGCCTGACTTGCTGATTGCAGTGATCGATGCCTGTAACCTGCGCCTCGGGTTGCGCCTGGTGATGGAGCTCAAGAGTGTCAATCGCCCGATGATCCTGGCGCTCAACCAAATGGATGAAGCCAAACGGCGCGGTATTAGTATTAATACCGCCGCCCTGTCCCAAGCCATAGGTATACCGATTGTCGAGACAGTTGCCGTCAACAGCCAGGGCGTTGCCGAGCTGCGCAAAGTACTGGATGGCTACGCCAAGCAACCTCCAGCGCCGGAAGGTGAGCAGGCGCTCACTATCAGCGACCGGCAGGAATCCGTTGAAGCGCTTTACGCTGAAATCGAAAGTATTATCAGCCAGCATGTTATCCAACCGGCGCAGTTGCCGCGCTGGCAGGATCGCCTCGATTCACTGGTCATGCATCCGCTGCTCGGCTTGGTCGTACTTTTCAGCATTTTGCTGGTCATTTTCCAAGCGGTATTCGCTTGGGCAGGGCCGGTAGTCGATTTGATTGACGCAGGCTTTACCGGCTTGGGGGAATTGGTCGGCGCGGCCTTGCCCGACGGCATCCTGAAAGATTTTATCGTCGATGGATTGATCGCTGGCGTCGGCGGCGTCCTGGTATTCCTGCCGCAAATTATTATTTTGTTCTTCTTCATCTTGGTGCTGGAAGATACCGGTTACCTCACCCGCGCTGCGTTTTTGCTCGACCGCCCCATGCGCGGGCTGGGCTTGTCCGGCCGCTCATTTATCCCACTGCTTTCAAGCTTCGCCTGCGCCGTACCCGGCATTATGGCGACGCGTACCATCGCCGATCCGCGCGAGCGCTTCATCACCATCATGGTAGCGCCACTGATGACTTGCTCGGCGCGTTTGCCGGTATATGCACTGATCATTGCAGCTTTCATTCCCGAGCAAACCGTCTGGGGCTTTTTTAATCTGCAAGGCCTGACCCTGTTTGCGCTCTATTTCGCCGGTGTTGCCAGCGCAGCATTGATCGCTTGGTTCATGCGCCGCCGCGCCAGTGGCCGCGAAGAGTTCCCATTGCTGCTTGAACTGCCAACCTATCGCTGGCCAATGGCCTATCACCTGCTGATGGGGTTGCGCGAACGCGCCTGGATTTTCATCCGCCGCGTGGGCACCATCATCCTCGCGCTCTCGATTGTGCTCTGGTTTTTGGCGACCTTCCCGGGCGCGCCAGCAGACGCCACCCTACCGGCGATTGATTACAGCTTCGCCGGCCAGCTCGGCCACTTTATGCAACCGCTGTTTGCCCCACTCGGCTTCAACTGGCAGATGTGCATCGCCCTGATTCCCGCGATGGGCGCGCGCGAAGTGGCGGTGAGTGCTCTGGCAACTGTGTACGCAGTAGGGGAAGAATCAATCGATGTTGCACTTGGCTCGGCGCTCGCGGCAAGCTGGTCGCTGCCGGTAGCCTTTTCCTATTTGGCCTGGTTCGTTTATGCGCCCCAGTGTATTTCCACCATTGCCGTGGTCAAACGCGAAACCAACTCGGCTAAAGCAACAACCTTCTTCACCATCTACTTATTTGCGCTGGCCTACTTTGCCGCGTGGGCGACTTACCAAATCGCCAGCGCAATTGTGGGTTAAGCGCAGTTCCTCAGGAGGCAGAACATGTGGCAAGACATTCCCTGGCAAGAGGTAATCGTCGGTGTTTGCGTCCTGACCGCAGTGATTTTCCTGGTGCGCCGCTGGATATTCCCCTCGGCGAAAAAATCCGCCGCCTGCGGAGGATGTAGCGGCTGCGCAAAGACCAGTGAGTCGAGTTGCGCAAATCCAGTGGAAAAACAACCGCACTAGATTGCATGGACGTGAATTAGAGCTTCGACTCCCGTATAGTCTGCGGCAGCCGTTCCCTTATTCCAAAGGATCTATAACATGCAACAAAATCTGGAAAATCGCACTTTCCTGCTGTTTTTAGTCATAGTGTCGATCGGGTTTTTAATTGTGTTGAAGCCTTTTTTCGGCACAATTTTCTGGGCCTGCGCGATCACCGTCATTTTTTATCCGCTGCACCTCAAGTTGGTAGAGCGCCTCAAAGGCCGTGAAAATACTTCCGCCCTGATTACCCTTTCAGCCTGCATCCTTATTGTAGTTATCCCCGTCACCCTGCTCGTCAGCTCAGTTGTCTCCGAAGGCGCCGATTTTTATAAAAAACTGGAGGACGGGGAAATCAATCCCGCCCAATACATCGAGCAGGTGCGCAGTGCCTTCCCCGCAGTTCAGCAGACGCTGGACCGCTTTGGTGTGGATATGGCGCGGATCAAAGAGGGCGCTATCACTGCATCCATGAGCACGGGTAAATGGCTGGCGCAAAATGCGCTGAGCATTGGCCAGAACACCTTTAAGTTACTGCTCAATATTTGCCTGATGTTGTACCTGATTTTTTTCCTGTTACGCGACGGCCAGTCCCTCCTGGATTTACTGATTCGCGCCCTGCCGATGGGCGATGCGCGCGAGCGCTTGCTAATTGCCAAGATTGGGCAGGTAACCCGCGCCACCATCAAAGGTAATTTGGTGATTGCCATTATCCAGGGCAGCCTCGGCGGGATTATCTTTTGGGCGCTGGGCATCCCCGGCGCGCTGCTTTGGGGTGTGGTGATGGCAATGTTGTCGCTCATTCCCGCCGTGGGGCCTGCGATTGTCTGGGCGCCGGTGGCGCTTTATTTGTTCGCGACCGGCGCGCCCGTCAAAGCCGTTATCCTGGTTGCATTCGGGATGGGTGTAATCGGGTTGGTCGACAACATCCTGCGCCCGATATTGGTCGGCCGGGACACGCGCATGCCGGACTACGTAGTGCTCTTATCCACCCTCGGCGGGTTGGCGATCTTCGGACTTAACGGATTTGTGATCGGCCCATTGGTAGCCGGGCTGTTTATCGCCTTTTGGGGCATCTTTATCCGCGAAATCCACCTTTTCTCATCGCCGCAAGAACGCCTGGCGAACGCACAAAAGCCTAAGGATTCCGCCAAGTGATCTGCTAGACTGCGCGGCCTTTTCATCTTGGCCCTGCCTCTGCCAGGGCCTGAAACCACTCCGGGAAATTTGTAAATGTCTAACCAATTCAAAAGTGTTGAAGAGATTGTGAGCTACGGCATTGGCCGTCAAATGGGTCAACAATTGGCCGAAAATCCCTTTGAAGGTGTTTCACCTGCGGCAGTAGCCCAGGGTGTTGTGGATGCACTAAACGGTGTCGATATGCCTTTTAGCAACGAGGAAATGCAGAGCGCATTTCAGGAAATCAACGACCGTATGCAGGCAAACGAAGCAGTGAAGCATAAGGAGTTGGCTGGCGCAGGCGAAGCCTTCCTGGCAGAAAATGCCAAAAAAGCGGGCATCACTGTGACTGCATCTGGTCTGCAATATGAAGTAATTACCCAGGGTTCTGGTGCAGTGCCGACCGCAACTTCTAAAGTGAAGACGCATTACCACGGTACTTTGATTGACGGCACTGTGTTCGACAGCTCGGTAAATCGTGGCCAACCTATCGATTTCCCGGTAAACGGTGTTATCGCCGGCTGGACTGAAGCCCTGCAATTGATGCCGGTAGGCTCTAAATACCGTTTGTATATCCCGCATAATCTTGCCTACGGTGAGCGCGGCGCCGGCGCCAGCATCAAGCCTTACTCAGCGCTGATTTTTGATGTTGAGTTGCTTGATATCGTTGGTTAACTATTTCGGTTGAACACCACCAGCATGGATTCCGGAATTCTCCCTGAGACAGGCCGTGAATCCATCCCTGGAGGCTCATCTTCGACATCCATGTCTCAGACGGTCTCAGGGAAAATCCCGAAATCCCCCGCTTCATCGCACCTGAACAGACACACTCATCATTTATTTTGCAGTTGTTGGACTCTCCATGTGGTTTAAGAATTTACGTTTGTATCGCCTGACCGAACAGTGGACTATTTCCACTGAAGAATTGAATGAAAAACTCGCCGAATTTTGTTTTAACCCCTGCGGCAGCCTCGACCCTATGCGCTACGGTTTTGAACCGCCGCTCGGCCGCCACGGCAGCGAATTTGTGCATGCGGCCAATGGCTACGTGATGATTTGCGCTAAAAAGCAGGAAAAAATCCTGCCCGGCGGGGTGATTAAGGAACAACTGGAAGAAAAAGTTCTCGCCATCAGCGAAGCGGAAGCGCGTCCGGTCGGCCGCAAAGAACGCGACACATTGAAAGATGAAGTGATTTTTTCGCTGCTGCCTAAAGCTTTTACCCGCTCGACGCTCGACTACGCCTATATCGCCCCGCAAGAAAACATGATTGTGGTGAATTCGTCATCCGCGAAGCGCGCCGAGGATTTGCTCAGCAAATTGCGCGAGGCATTGGGCAGTTTGCGTTGCATCCCCGTAGCTCCCAAAAATATCCCCACCCAGGTTATGACCCACTGGCTGCGCGAAGGCCAGGGGCCGCATCAGTTTGAATTGGGCGAGGAAGTGGAGTTACAGGCCGCGAAAGACGGCAGAGTTATCCGGTGTAAAAAGCAGGATCTGACCGCGAGTGAGATTCGCAATCATCTGGAAAGCGGTATGCACGTCAGCAAAATCGCGCTGGTGTGGAAAGAGGCTATTTCGTGTGTAATCGACGACCAAGTCGCAGTTAAGCGCCTGAAGTTTGAAGATTCCATTAGCGATAAAGCTAATGAGCGCAATCCTGAGAGCAAAGCTGAACAATTTGATGCAGATTTCGCCATTATGACGCTTGAACTCAAGAACTTTATTCAGGCATTATTGGCCGCATTCGGCGGCGAGGATGACTCCCTGCTCGATTGATGATTCTCGGGAAATACTAATAAGAAAACCTTAAGAAAGGCCTGTTAGTTTCACAAGGGAATGGTGCTTCCACCGGAAGCCCGGCACAAATAGCAACATACAATTACCCTTGTGGATATTAGGAATGCGATTCATAACCATGCTCAGCCAGCGGCAGGTGTCGCTGGCACTCAGTGTCTACATTGGCATAATCCTCAATAGCGCCTGCCTGATCCGTAATGGTTCCGCAGGCAGCTGGATTGAGGCCATTTCCGCCCTGCTCTCCGCTGTTGCACTCTTCGCCTTTTGTTACCTGCTGATCAGCTTTTTCAGCCTGTTTGGCAAAGTCACCTACAAGGCACTGGCGAGTATTACGCTCCTGTCCTCTGCTGCCGCCAGTTATTACATGACGTTTTTTAACGTGGTGATTGGCTACGGAGTGATTGTTTCTACGCTCACACTCGATACCGATCTCAACAGCGAAGCCTTAGGCTATGAGTTTTTACTCTGGTTTTTAATTACCGGGATCTTGCCCTGCATTTGGCTCTGGCGTGCGCAATTCACGCAAAGCCTGTATGCAAACGCCTGGCGCAATAGCAAAAGCGTTTTTCGACGTACGGTTCCGCTGGTGTGCGTGGGTATTGCATTGAGCCTGAGCATCAAAACCATTGTAAAACTACAGGAAAACCAAGCGAGGAAAAATAACCAGTACACGGCCAGTATCGGCGGTATTATTGCGCACTCTTATCTTCCCAGTAATTGGATTGCCAGCCTCGCGATTTACGCCCATCAACTCAGCAAAGAAGAAACAAGCTCCAAGGAATTGTTTGACCCGAGCAAACAATTTACTTATCAGCCAAGCCAGTCGATGGATGATTTATTTGTGGTATTTGTAATTGGTGAAACCACCCGCTGGGATCACATGGGTCTGTTTGGTTACGAGCGCGATACA
>DATIDX010000266.1:0-7122 GCA_035456025.1 Cellvibrio sp.
GGATCATAGCACAGGGATTGAGCACGACAATAAACGCGAGGTTTTTTCGCTACACCGTTCACGCGCCCGGCGTAGAAAATAAAAAGGGGCATAAGCCCCTTTGACGATCTTGCAGGACCTCCTTGTCAGCCTCCTTGCGGCTATTGCGTTCCTTGCATTTTTATGATGATGGCTGTCTGTTACGGTTTTATTAAAACCCTGTTAACCATTTGTGACTTGGCGTTAATCATGAGCCGATTATGCCGCCGTCATTTTTGGTCACGATCACCGTCGATGAGCGCGGGCGTGCGCCGTTGCCGTCAGGCCAGTTACTGGTGAATTTTTCGAAAGTAGAACGGTCGCCCGGGTGTTGGATATTGACGAACATGGTTTTCATGTCCGGTGTGCCAGTCACGCCCGTCACTTCCGCATCGACTGGGCCAACGAAGAAGCGTTTAAGTTGTTTGGTTACTGGGTCGGCGGCCAGCATCTGGTTATTCCCGTAGGGGCCAGTGCCTTGTTGGCTGCCGCTCATATCGGTTTGGATCCAGACTACGCCGCGGCCATCAATCCAGATACCGTCCGGGCTGGCGAAGTGGTTGTCAGCCGTCAGGGTGACAGCTTTGTCGCCGGTACCAGTGACGGTGCCTACATCGCCACCGAGCAGGAAGATATCCCATTTGAAAGTGTTTTTACCGGCCTCTTCAGTCCAGCGGATAATGTGGCCGGTAGTGTTGTTCGCGCGCGGGTTTGCAGCATCGGTCTCGGTGCGCGCAGTGTTGTTGGTGAGGGTGAAGTAAACCTCGCCCGTGGTTGGATGTACTGCGCCCCACTCAGGGCGATCCATTTTGGTTGCGCCCATGATGTCCGCCGCGAGGCGAGTATTGATCAGCAGGTCGGCCTGGCTTGCAAAGGTCACCCCGGCGGCGGCTGCCGCAGCAGTAAAGGTGGTGTTGGTGATGTCCAGCGGCAACCACTCACCACTACCGTCTGAGAGGAACTTGGCTACATACAAGGTGCCGCTGTTCAACAGGTATCCACCGGCAGTTGCTTTGTAATAGTTGTCGGTTGAGACAAATTTGTAGATGTATTCGTTGTTGGAGTCATCGCCTGAGTAGCAAACCACGGGCTTGCCTTCCACGGCCGGTGCAAAGATTACCCCTTCGTGGCCAAAGCGGCCGAGGGCAGTGCGCTTCTGTGGGCGACCTTCAGGATCGAACGGATCAATTTCTACCATCCAACCAAAAGTATTGGGCTCGTTGCGGTAGTCCTCCAGCGCAGTAGCGCCTTTGGTTGATGCATCGAAGCGGACGTATTCATCAGCGCCTGAATCGGCTACTTCCCAGAAGTAGCGGCCATTTTTTGCAGACACACCATAGCGTTTGTGTTCGCGCGGTTGAGTCGCATCTTTATTCACAAAATAGCCGGCCCAGTTTTCTTCGGCGGTCAGGTAGGTGTTCCAGGGAGTTGCGCCCATGCCGCAGTTGTTCAAGGTGCCGCGCGTAGCTGTGCCGTTCGGGCTGTATTTAGTGGCGAGCATGGCGGAACCGGCAGCTGGGCCTCGGATATCCATTGGAGTCGCACCGGTGATACGGCGATTGAACGGGCTGCCGCTAACGACTTCCCAATTGCTGCCGTTTTTACGGATGTGAATTACGCTCACTCCGTGCGCTGCAACTTCTTTGCGTACTTCGTCGGCAGGGCGGGTAGCGCCCAGAGTTTGGCCTTTGGGGTGGATCAGTGCCGGGTCAATGTATTCATGGTTCATCACCAGCAAACCTTCGCTGGAATTGGTGTGGGTAGTTTTTGCATCGATCGGGAAAAAATAAACTCCGTCGTGATGTGCGCCGACTTGCTGTTCTTGCTCAGCGCCGGTGTTACTCGCGTCGGCTTTAAAAGCAGGCATGCTGCCGGTCAGCGGAGTGCCCCAAGGTACAAACGGGGTGGCGGTATAACCGGCAGGTACAGTGATGGTGTCGTTGCGGGTGGTAGCGATCGCTGCAAAACCTAATAAAGGTGCGGCCGATGACGACGCGGCACTGGAGGAGGCGAGACTGGAGCTGGAAGAGCTGGAGGAGTTTGCGGAACTCGACGAGCTGCTGCGGTTGTTGTTGTCATCGCCGCCGCAACCTACCAAGCCAACACCCATAAAGGCGGCCACGGCGGTACCAAGGCTGCCTTTGATGAACTGGCGGCGTTCACTCAGGATTTGCGCAAACGTAGTGTTGCTGGAGTGATTGGAGAGCGGCTCAATACCTGAATTATCGATTTCGTAAATGGGATGGTCGGTCATCGGTTGCTTCCTATAGTTTTCATGGATGAATCGGATTGGCAGCGATTAAAGCGACACTTTGTGTCAGTTATGCGACAGTTTGTTGAACATTTAATAACAGCGGGGCTTGAGTCGCGGCGTTTGCGCGCCGATAAGATTGGTGAGGTTAGCGGTGCTAAACAATTGCCCCGGCAGGTAAATCTGCTACGCTTGCCTGCAAATACTATTCATTAAGAACGTGTGAAATATGGATTCCAGCGTGACATCAGATTACTCAGTCTATCGTGGAGTGATCAACGATCTACTCAGCGGTAACGAACAGTTACCCAGTCTGCCTGCAATTACTTTCGAAATTCGCAAAGCCATGGGGCAGCAAGATCTGTCTATGGTCGATTTGAGCAAACTATTGGCCAAAGACCCTGCGCTCTCCGCTGTATTACTAAAATATGCATCCAGCCCGTTGGTTGGCAGCCAGACTCCGCCGCAAAACCTGCTGGATGTAATTCGCCTGCTGGGGATGAATCAAGTAGAGCGCATAACCATGGTGCATTCGATCAAGAGCTTGTTTTCTGTGCATTCGCTCAAGCACAAACGGCTATTCCTGGAAGCCTGGCGGCGCCTGGCATTAAAGGCAAGCGTAAGCACCTATATCGCCAAGCACATGCATTTTAAAAACGTATTGCCCGACAATGTCTTGATGGCAGCGCTGTTGAGTGAAGTGGGCACTTTGGCGGTGCTCTCTGCTTTTAAAAACAGCGAAGAGACGCCTGATATTCCCGCTTACATAGCGCTGTGCCGCGAGTACGCCAGATCGCTGGGGGTGATTACGCTCAAGCAGTGGCAGGTAGACGAGCAATACATCAAAGTGGTGCAGGAAATCGGTAATTGGAAAGGAGAAAGTCCCGGCCCTGCCAATCTCAGCGACCTTATCAATTTAGGCTTGTATCACTCGCTCAAACTCACCAACACCAAAACCGATTTGCCGCCGATCCAAGAGCTATCCGCGTACAAAAAATTGGAAGCGCCGGAAAATTCTGTGGTCGCCGGTGGCCTCAATTTTGTGATGACCAATGTGCAGGAAATTCGCATAGTGGCGAAAAGTTTGTTTTAGCCTGCAAATGATCACTCGCTGTATTGCAGGTGACCTTTCAAAGAACCATGGTCAATCGGCGCTGAAGTGTGTTCATGGATAACTTTCCATGAATCACCTGCGCGTTTGAGTGCGACTGTAATACGGTTATCCAGCGAGCGCAGTTTTTCACCTGTTGCTGAGATTGCAGTAAAACTCAGGATAGCATGACCAATTGCCATCTCCGCTGTCACTACAGATTCAATATGCTTGGCCTCAACAAGAACCTTTTCAGTGCCTAGCGAGGTGAACCAGCCAGTTGCCATTTCGCGCCATGCATCTCTACCGCGCATCGACCATTTTCCCCACATATCAAAAATATGGATGTCTGCGTCATAAAGCGCACAAAAAGCCTCAATATCTTTGTTCAGTACCGCTTGTTTGTAGCTGTCAAACATCTTCAAAACCGGATCATTTTTTTCGCTCATAAATTTCTCCTGTCGGTAGAAAATATCGTGTCATCAGTTTTTTTGCAGTGCACGCACTAATTCAATTACCGACAGTGGGGCACAGCCTTCCGCCTGGTTGCTCAGGGTGACAAATACATTTTGCCCTGCACCAGCGGTGCCGGCGATTACACGCGCTAAGGCCGCGCGGGTTTCAGGGTCGGGGTCGATAATTTTGTCGTAGGGCGAATAAATTCCCTCTGCCTCTTCATATCCGTAGGCACCGTGAACCGGGTTTAGGTTCCAGCGGCAGACGAGTGGCCTTGGCCAAAGCGCGCGCAAGATTGGAAGTTGTTCGGCGATGCGTGGCATTTTCGCGTGCAAGCCCATGCAATAAGTTGCGCCGGTGGCGCGGAGGGCATCGAGAAATTGCTGGGTTAACCACTGCGGGTCGCGCACCTCAACGGCGACAACCGCATCGGGCGCGGTAGTTTTTAAATCGGGAACTGCTGCAAGCAGTGCATGCAAGCGGTCGATCAATTTTGGCATTTGCCCGAGCCAGGCAGTGGGAAGCGGGCTAATCTGGAATACCAGCGGACCCAACTTGTGCCCCAATCCTTCCAGTGCAGGTTCAACAAACATTTTTACCGCTTGCTCGGCATCGAGGAAGTTCGGGTTTTGTCGCATACCGCGGCCGGACTCATCGCGCACTAGCGCATCGGTGACGAGGCTCGGTGCTTTGACGACAAAGCGAAAGTCCTGCCCCACCTGCGCTGCGTGTTCTGCAAACTGGGCGACGTTCATTGGGCGGTAAAAATTACGGTCGATGCTAACTGTGCGGAACAACGGATGCTGCGCGTAAGCGGGCAATCCATAGCGCGATAAATTGGTTGGAGCGTACTCCCCATTCCACACCAGCCCGTCCCAGCCAGGATAACTCCAGGACGATGTGCCCAAGCGCAGATGCGCTGGCAGGCTGTTCGCCAGTTCAACCAATGCCGGATCGTAAATGGCGGACTCTATACTTTTTCCTGATTTTTTTGCTGGCTTGGTGGATGTGGTTTCGGTGTCGCCGAATAGAGGGCTTTGCATAATGGATGGTGCGTCTTTAATTCGATTGCGGAATCATATATGACGCAGGGCTCATTCGGAACTCACTCTGCGCGAGCCCCGAATGGAATGCGAATTATTCCACTGCGCAATAAGCTTTCAGGAAATCCGCGTGTGATGGCAATTGCTGGACGGCAGCAGCAATATTCGATTTCATCGACGTAAGGCCGGAAAAAATTTTATCGTCACTCATTAAGTGCGGAGAGTGGTGATAACCCCGAGGCTCTATGCGTTGCCCCAGCATCACCTGCAGCCAGGACGTTACTCTAAAAACATCATCCGAGTGATGGTGAACATGGCCGGTTGCTTTAAAAAACTCAATCCGCTCGGCGAGTGAATCCGGAATGGTCATATCGCGGCAGTCGCGCCAGTAAGGCGTATCGTCGCGCTCGGTCGCTTTATAATGCAAGATAATAAAATCGCGAATACATTCGTACTCGGTACGAGCCAAGTCATTGTAGCGACGGATCAAATGCTCATTGCATCCTTCGAATGGAAATAGCTGCAATAGCCTGATGATGCCTATTTGAATCAAGTGGATACTGGTTGATTCCAAGGGTTCAACAAATCCACCCGCTAAGCCTATGGCAACACAATTTTTGACCCATGATTGCTTGCGGCGCCCCGTATTGAATTTAAGCAGGCGAAGCTCTGCGCGAATATCGCCATCCAGATTCTGCAATAATGTATTCCGTGCATCTTCATCGGAAATATATGCACTGGAATAAACATGGCCAGTACCTTGGCGATGCTGCAACGGAATTTTCCACTGCCAACCGCTATCATGTGCAATTGCGCGAGTGTAGGGCGGAATGTCACCGGAAAATTCTGTCTGTAACGCCACAGCGCTGTCATTGCGCAACCACTGGCCCCACTTCTCATAGCCGGCGTTTAATGTTTCTTCTATAAGCAGTCCACGAAATCCTGTGCAATCGATAAATAAATCGCCCTCAATGCAAACGCCTGATTCCAGTACTACAGACTCAATAAAACCTGTATCCGCATGCTGCTTGACCTCAACAATCTTCCCTTCAAGGCGACGCACACCTTTTTCTTCACTCAGTTTGCGCAAAAATTTTGCGTAAAGACTTGCGTCGAAATGATAGGCGTAGTTGAGTTTTGGATTTTCAGTGAGCGCAAATTTATGGGCCTTGGCGGCCTGCAATTCAAAGCATATATCGTCAATACTGCCGTCATAACCGCGCGCTTTGGCGGCCAGCCAATAGTGATAAAAATCGCCAAGCCAGTTGGATTTTCCGAACGAGCCAAACGGGTGGATATACCTGTCGCCCTTGCGTGCCCAGTTCTCGAAGGAAATACCGAGCTTGATACTGCCCATAGTCGCGCTTAAAAATTCCTGCTCATCAACACCAATAATTTTATGGAATGAACATATGGTAGGGAAGGTCGCTTCGCCCACACCCACTGTGCCGATTTCAGCGGACTCGATCAATGTGATGTCTAACAGGGTTCCTAACTGACGTGATAAAGAAACAGCAGTGCACCAACCTGATGTTCCTCCACCTGCAATCACTACTTTTTTTATTTTTTGGGGCATACCTACCTCGGAAATCAATAAAGAAACTGCAGCATAAATGCCAGAGCTGTTGGCATTAGGGAGGCGTTTTTTATCCGAAGTATTTGATGGGAACAATCAAATGCCTATAAATTTTCACTATGGCATGAGTGGCCGTAACAGGCGGGTGCCGGTAAACTGCCCCCCTCCTGTGGTTGATTGCGGATGTTTCTATGTTGAGCGAATTGCTCGCCATTCTTGCCCCTATCGTCATTTCTGTTGGCGCCGGTTATGTCTGGGGCAAAACCGGTTCCGAGTTCCCCTCCAACTTTATTTCGCGCATTGTGATGAATATAGGCACACCCTGTCTGATCATCAGCGCCATGTTGAAAGTCGATGTACAACCTGCGGTGATGGGGCAGGTGGCACTTGCCACGGCAATCGTCATGACGGCGATGGGGTTGTGCGGTTGGGCATTGTTGCGCTGGATGAAACTGGAAGTCGCCACCTATTTGCCGCCGCTGATTTTTCCCAATAATGGCAACATGGGTTTGCCGCTGTGTTTATTTGCCTGGGGGCAAACCGGCCTCGCGCTAGCACTGGGTTCGTTTATGGTGATGATGGTCGCCACATTTACAGTGGGATTATTACTGGTGACGAATAGTGAAGGCGGAATTATCAAACGCCTGGGCTCGATTGCGCAGCAGCCTGTTATTTATGCGATGGTTAT
>DATIDX010000267.1:0-4434 GCA_035456025.1 Cellvibrio sp.
CATATTGACCGTATCACCCGGATACCAGGCTTGACCTTTGGCCGCACGCTTCCACTCGCGCGAGGGCCAGATACCTCTGCGCTCGTTAGGGATATCAATGCCAGTCAATTTACCCAAACCAAATTTGGCTCCGAATTCGCTCATGCGGTCGATCCCCATGCGCACCCCCAAATCCCAAAAATAGGTGTCGCAGGATTCGGAAATGCCAATTTTGAGATTGACTCGACCGTGGCCGCCGCCGGTGGTTTTTAGAATCCAGTCGCGGTACAGGCGCGAGCTGCCCGGCAGAGTGTAAACACCGCGATCGGAAATCGCGCGCTCAACGTCGGTAAAGCCCGTGTGCAGACCGGCGAGGCCAATCACCGGCTTTACCGTCGAACCCGGTGGATACTGCGCCTGCAGGAAGCGATTAAACAGCGGCGTGTCTATGTCTTCGTTCAGGCTTTTGTAATCGCGGTAGCTGATGCCGGTAACAAACAAATTGGGGTCAAAGCCGGGATAGCTCACCGCCGCCAGCACCCCGCCGGTTTTTACATCAATCGCCACCACCGCACCGCGACGGCCGCGCATGGCCGCTGTCGCCGTCTCTTGCAAGCGGGCATCCAGGTGCAGGCGCAAATCGCTGCCCTGGCGCGAATCAATCCGGTCGAGGATGCGCATCACCCGGCCGCGCGCGTTGGTTTCTACGTTCTGGCTACCCACCTCGCCCAGCAGTACATCTTCGTAGTTTTTCTCAATACCGTTTTTGCCGATGGCGTGGGTCCCGGAGTAGCGCTGCAATTGCTCAGGCGTAAATGCCTCGACTTCTTTTTCACTAATACTGCCGGTGTAGCCGATCACATGGGCAAACATGTCGGCGTAGGGATAGTTGCGCACCAGTTCGGCATTGACCTCCACCCCTTCGAGCAAATGCTGGTTGACCGCCAGGCGCGCGATTTCCTCTTCGGTCAGGCGATAGCGCAGGGGCACTGGATCGAGTTTATGACGGCGCTGCTTTTGCGCTTTATAGAATTTGCCCAAGTCGGCCGGGGTGATTTCCAACAGGCTTTTGAGCTGTTCGATAGTCGCGTTTAGTTCAGTCGCATTGGAGCTGACCACCGAGAGAGTAAAGCTGGGTTTGTTGTCGGCAAGCAAGGTGCCATTGCGATCAAATATCAACCCGCGTGTCGGTGGCACCGGTTGCACATGCACGCGGTTGCGATCTGACTGAGTCGCATACTCTTCGTAATTGACTATCTGTAAATCGTAATAACGATATACCAGGGCACATACCAACAGCAGCATAAACACCGCCATGACTATCACGCGCCCACGGAACAATTTTGCTTCGCGTTGATGGTCTTTAAAGTGTTGGGCTTCTTGCATGCTCGGGCCAGAAATCGTATCGATCAGGGTTGATGTAAATTCTTAATTATCGAATTTATTTATGGTAGGGATGGTTTTGCAAAATCGTACAAGCCCGATACAACTGTTCAATCACCAAAATCCGCACCAGTGGATGCGGCAGGGTGAGCGGCGAGAGCGACCATTTAACTGAGGCCAATGCCAGGCACGCAGGCGCCAAGCCATCGGGGCCGCCAATCAGCAGTGAATAATTCGAACCACTCATTTTCCAGCCTGCGAGATTTTCCGCGAGCTGCTCGGTACTCCAGGGCTTGCCTTTGACCTCAAGGGCGATGACTTGTTCGTCTTTACCGCCCTTTTCAATCATCGCCAGCATCGCCTCGCCTTCTTTTTCCATAGCCTTGGCGATATCGCTATTTTTGCTGCGCTGGGCGAGCGGCAATTCCACCATTTCCACAGTGACATCGCGCGGCATACGTTTGGCATATTCCGCATAACCCGCTTCAACCCAGTCAGGCATCTTGGTGCCCACAGCAATAATGCGAATGCGCATAACGATTACTTACCTACAACCCGAAGTTATCCGCGACTTGCCGGTTTCATCGACCAGAGTTTTTCCAGTTCGTAGTAATCGCGCGTTTCCTGTTGCATCACATGTACAACGGTATCGCCGTAGTCCACCAACACCCAGTCGCCAGTTTCCAGACCTTCAATACCCAAAGCACGGAAACCGGCTTTTTTGGTTTCTTCAACCAGGTTTTCAGCGAGTGAGCGCGAGTGACGGCTGGAGGTACCACTGGCAATAATCAGGGTGTCCATGACGTCAGTGAGTTGGTGCACATCGAGCGTCACTATGTTTTTGCCTTTGAGGTTTTCAAGGGCATTAATGATCGCTTGGTTTAAATCAGACATTCAGTTACCTATTAATAAAAAATTCAAAAAAATAAAAACGACAAAATCTATGCAGCTCATCGATACAACTGGTGGCGGCGAATGTAATCCCAAACTCTGTCGGGCACTAAAAACTGCGGCGAATTATCCGCCTTGACTTGCGCGCGAATATCGGTGGCAGATATCGGCAACAAGCGCTGCTCCAGCAACACAATTGCCCCGGCCGCCTGCCGGGCAATCAGAGCAGCGGAATTGCGTTGTGCAGCAAGCAAATCCGCCACCGCGCCCGACTCCGGCAAAAACCAGCCCGGCCGCGCCACCACAACGATATGCGCCAGCGATAACAGTTTGTCCCAGTTGTGCCAGCTATCGAGCGTGGCAAAACTATCCATCCCCATACACAGGCAGATGCTGGTTTCCTCGCCCAATTCCGCGCGCAACTCACACAGGGTGTCGTAAGTGTAGGAGGGATTGGGGCGGCACAACTCGCGCTCGTCAATCACCAGCTCTGTGCAATCCTGCAGCGCGAGCTCAAGCATCGCCACTCGCTCAATTGCAGTTGCACCTGGCGACGGGCGATGCGGCGGCAGATAGCAGGGCAGCAAACGCATTTCATCCAATTGCAGTTGCTGTTTTATTTCCAGCGCCATACGCAAATGGCCGATATGAATCGGATCAAAGGTGCCGCCGAAAATACCGAGGGTTTTGCGCATGAAAAATAATTATCGACTCTGAAGTTCGCTCTGATTATTGGCGAATATGCCCATCGCCAAATACCACCCACTTCTGCGACGTCAGGCCTTCCAAACCAACCGGCCCGCGCGCGTGGATTTTGTCGGTAGAAATACCAATTTCCGCACCCAGACCATATTCAAAACCATCGGCAAAACGGGTTGACGCATTGACCATCACCGAAGCTGAATCCACCTCGGTGATAAAGCGGCGCGCGCGGGTATAGTCTTCGCTCACGATGGCATCGGTGTGCTGTGAACTGTATTGGTTGATGTGTGCAATCGCTTCATCCAAGCCAGACACAAGCTTAATCGACAAAATCGGCGCGAGGTATTCGGTCGCCCAATCTTCATCAGTCGCCACATTCGCCGCAATAATTGCGCGGGTTTTCTCATCACCGCGCAGTTCCACACCTTTTTCGGTGTAAGCCGCTGCGAGGCGCGGCAGGATTTGCGCGGCGACTTGCTCATGCACCAGCAGGGTTTCCATCGCATTGCACACACCGTAGCGATGGGTCTTGGCATTTAAGGAGATGGTGAAGGCTTTTTCGAGGTCGGCTTTATCATCGATGTACACATGGCAAATACCATCGAGGTGTTTGATTACCGGCACCTTGGCATCGTTGCTGATACGCTCGATCAGGCCTTTGCCGCCGCGCGGAACAATGACGTCCACAAATTGTGGCATCGCAATCAATTCGCCTACGGCAACGCGGTCAGTCGTTTCCACCACTTGCACTACATCGGCCGGCAAACCCGCGGCTTTCAAACCCGCCTGCAAACAGTTGGCGATAGCGCGATTGGAGTGAATCGCTTCGCTGCCGCCGCGCAAAATCGCGGCGTTGCCGGATTTCAGGCACAGGCTGGCCGCATCAATAGTCACGTTGGGGCGCGACTCATAAATAATCCCCACTACCCCCAAAGGCACACGCATTTTGCCCACTTGAATCCCGCTCGGGCGATAGCTCATATCGGTAATTTCACCGCAGGGATCTGCAAGTGCAGCTACCTGGCGCAAACCTTCGATCATGCCGTCGATAGTCGCCGGCTTGACAGCCAAACGTTCGAGCATGGCGGCATCGAGACCATTGGCTTTACCGGCCGCCAGATCTTTCTGATTCTCAGACACCAGGATAATGCGCGATTTATCCAACTCGTTGGCGATAGCCAGCAGCGCTTTGTTTTTCAGTGCGGTAGGCGCAGCGGCAATCACGCGGGACGCTGCACGCGCTTTGCGGCCCAAGCCAGCCATATATTCTTTGACGTTCAATTCAGCCATGAAACAAACCTGTTGCGGAGCAATTCGGAAAAAATGGCCGCGATTATAACCCGAGTTGCGCGCATTTTTGGGGCTGGCGATGGCTTTATTTCGGGGAGATGACAGCTTTGCGGGTGCGCTACCCAAGCTTTTATGTCACCTAAACGACTTATCCGGATTGCGACCTGCCGCACAGGATTGGCCGCCGCG
>DATIDX010000268.1:0-9088 GCA_035456025.1 Cellvibrio sp.
GTGGAATTCAAATAGAATTTTGCCGGATTTGCGGCATCAACACTGGAGAAGATGACTTCTTTGGCGCCGCGGCCAATGTAGAGCGCTTCTTTAGTGTTGATCTCATAGAGCTCACCATCTACCGATATTTTGCCGGCACCGCCAATATTGATTGCACCCAGTTCGCGGCGCTGCAAAAAGAATTCCGATTTCAGCTGGTCATAGGTTTCCAGGTTCACCGGCTTGCTTGCTGGAAATGCACCGCCTACCATCAAGCGCTCGTAGTGGGTGTAGGTAAATAAAACCTCATCGGCAGCGAAAATATTTTCTACCAGAAAATGCTTGCGCAGTTTTTCGGTATCGTAATGCTTGTAGTCGTCTACATGTACTGCAAAACGTTCTTCTAACACTTTCATAATAAAACCTTCTTAATGATCAGCTGATTAATATTCAAACTTTTAAAAGCCGGAATCTGAATACCGAACAGCTTGAATTTTCCAACACGGATGAAAATGGTAATGCTATTAGCCTAGCGAAATGCATAGCCAGGTAAAAATTAAACCTGGCTATGCAGTGATTGTTATTGTTTGAGTAATTTATAAATTTCCAGACTGGCGCCAATGAAAGGCGTATTGCCTTTGGGGTCGTTAGAAAAAATGCGCTCGGTCATGTAGTAGTCGTAACTACCATCGCGCCCAAAACCTAAACCCGCCACCAGACACTGGTCATTCATGCTGACCTTGCCATCTTTATGCACGGTCATAAATTCATTGATAATGCCTTGATAACTTTTTACCGCTGCCGCGCGATAGGAATCTGGCAAATAACCCTTGTTAACCGATTTCGCCAGGAAATAGGCAAACATAGCGCTGGCAGAAGATTCGCGGTAATTGCCCAGCTCGCCTGGCTTATCGGTAATTTGCCACCAGGTGCCGGTAGCTTCATCCTGGTAGCGCAAAATATCGGGTGCCAGTTCAGCAATAATATCGGTCAGCTCTTTGCGCAATTCGGTTTCAGATTCGGGAATAAAATCCAGTACATCCACTAACGCCATGGCATACCAGCCCATACCGCGCGACCAGAATTGCGGTGCGCGGCCGGTTTCTTTATCGGCCCAATCGGCCTTCTTGGATTCATCCCAGGCGTGGTAGTACAAACCGGTTTTGGCATCGCGCAAATGTTTGCGTGCAATCGTAAATTCGTGCACGGCTTCTTTAAAACTTTCGTGTTGCTGTGCGCCGGTTTCATAAGCGGCCGCGTAGCGCGCTAAGAACGGCATGCCCATGTATACACCATCTAACCACAATTGATTGGGGTAGGTGGAGCGGTGCCAAAAAGCACCTTCACTTGTGCGTGGATGACGCTTCAAGTTTTCGCGCAGAAAATCAGCTGCCTTACGGTATTTTTCCTGGCCGGTGCGCTGCTCCAGCAGTATGACCATTTCACCGGGTTTGGTTAAATCGATGCTGAATAAATCCGGCTCAAAAGTTTCAATCTGGCCATCGTCGCGAATGAAGCTGCCGGTTACAGTTTCCAGTGCTTTGCGATAGGCGGGGTTAGGGCTTATTGCATCAATGTCCTGCAGCGCGGCGATTTGCATACCCACTACATCGTATTCAAATTTACCGGGGCGCTTACGGTATTCATCCCAGCCTTGGTAATGATAATTCAGGGTTTTGCGCTCCAGTTCTGAGTCGGCTAATTGCTTGGCCCAGTTCAATGCAGCATTCGCATCAACCGGATTTTTTTTCGCATCCGCACTGAGCGTGGATTCAAAACGCACGCGCGGAGTTTTGGTCAGGCGTTCAACTTCGCGATCAAGGTAAGCTTTGAAGTCGGCTTCGGTTTTTATGCCATCCAGATCGTGTTCCCACACCGCGAGGAAATAATATTCCAGTTCACCACCTTTATCTTTCATCACCGATACGTAGGAATTTTCATCGGTGGTTTGTTTGGAGCGGTCATCGCGGCGGAAAATCACAGCCATACCCAAGTGGTCATTTTCACCGCTCAGGCTCTGCTTGCCCCAGCTGGCCACGTAAGTCCATGCATAGCCGCTCACGTTCTGGTTGCCTTCAAGCAAGGTGGTGCCGGGGTGTTTTACCAGGCCGATCGCAAGGTTGGGCAACTGCTGGCTTGCTTGCAGTTTTACATTGACCAAACGGCTGCCGGCTTGCATAGAGAAATGCGCAGCGAGATCCACTTTTTGGTTGTTAACTTGCCAGCCGTTGTAATTGATTTTAAAACCGGAATAGATATCGCCATTGTTGGTGATGATGGCATCGCGCGTATCCACCAGTGATACCAGGTCGACACTTTTGCCATTCCAGAAACCAAAACCGCCCATGCCCAGGGATTTACCGACCTTCAATAAGTCCAGACCCCAATCGGCATTCAGGTGGTAGGAGTCGTAGCCATCCTGCCCAACGTTTTGCAACACAACATCGCTGGTTTTTTTGCCAAAAATATCAAAGCCATTGCGCCAGTCGAGGTAGACGCGATAGGCCACTTTGTCGGATTCAATACCCGGACCTTCATAGCGAATCCAGTATGAATGGTCGGTGTATTGGGGTGGAGGCGTTACACGATCCACATTTTTAAATGTGCCGCCCACATATTCTTTACCTTTCCATTCGCCACCTTCTTTGATGGAAATTTCCGCCTGGGTTTGTTTTTTCAACGCCGGTTTGGCGATGGCAGGATCATTGGAAACACTAAAGGATTTAATTTCGGCCGGCGCAAAATCGCTGGTGAATAACAGGCCGTCGAGTGTGCCGTCGCCGTCGCTATCGATTGTCTGTGTTGGCTGGGCGATATCACCTGCCAGCACGGATAAATTTTTTGCCGCGTTTACGTCTATTCCCAAATCGTAAAATGGAAAATAAACGGCTTCTTGCTGTAATGAAAAATTATTGGCGTTAGTAATTTCTGCAGTTGCCAATTTGTGGTTAACCGGGGTGGATTGCGCAACAGATGTTGTGGCGGAAGTTTGTTGTTCTCCGGTTTTTTCTGGTGAGCAACCACTCAGTGCTGCCAGAAAAATACCACCGTAAATCACTCTGTTGTTAAACAATACACTCACGCTAAACACCTCTTGTCGTTCGATAAAGTCCCGCACTAATAATCAAAGAGGGATGCCAGCAAGGCTGGCATCCCTTTTTGTTTTACACACTTTTCATGAAATGACGATCAAATACTCATCAGTATTTGTACTGCACACCGAGGTTATATTGCACGCCGGTTTGATGGTAATAAGACAGACGCTCGTTGCTGTCCATGTTACCTACCCACTGGTCATCCGCTTCGTCGGTAATGTTCAGAGCTTCGAAAGTCACTTTCCAGTTGTCGTTGAATGAGTAGTTGAATGACGCATCTACGTTCAATGTGCCATTAGTACCTTCTTCATAGTTGCCATTGCGGCCAACTGGTGTAGTGAGGTAATCGCTTCTGCTTACTACCGATACACGACCGCCCCAGTTATCAGTTTCGTAATAGAGGGTACCAGCGATGGTTTCATCTGACAGGTTTACCAATGGGCTGGTGCGCTCAACTGGATAGGGAGGGGTAGCACTCAAGTAATCCATCTCTGAATCAACTGAAGTGTAAGACGCGATCACACCGAAGTTGGCCCAGAAAGATGGCAGGAAGGTGAATGGTTGTTGGTAGCTAACTTCATAGCCATCCAAGTCACCGCCCGGGCTATTAACCGGAATGCTGTACTGCCAGGCTGCGTTTGCGGTACAGCTTGCGTTGGTGCCACAGGCTTTCACCATGGTGTCCAGTGACAGGCCAAGATCTTGCATCAGCTGGGTGTAAGTGGTGGTTTGCGATGCGGTCTGTGCAAAGCTTTCCATTTCTTTGGTGAACACAGTCAAGCCCAGGCTTGCGCCTTCGCCGAAGTACCATTCAGCGCCCAAGTCATAGCTTCTGGCTTTGGTGGGTTCCAGGAAGGGGTTACCGCTGGTGACCGAGAAGGAGTTACCGGATACGGAAACGTTGGTGCTAGGTGCCAATGAAGTCAAAGCGGCGCGCGCAATACCGTCTGATGCAGCAAAGCGGAACAACAAGTCTTCAATTGGTTCTACCACCAGGTTAAGTGATGGCAGGGTATCCGAGTAGCTGTGGTCAGCAGATAATGCAAGGCCATTGTTGTCATAACCAGTGGATTCCTGATCGGTTTCAAAACGTCTTACACCGATATCACCGCGCACGGGTACTGAGCCGATGTCGAAATGGAAATCTGCCTGCAAGAACACACCGGTAGTAGTTTCATTAACATCAAAGATAGCCGCCCATTGCTTATTTTTGGGCGCACCCCAAAGATTGTTCGCATCCATGATCAACTGGCGGTTTGGAATCAGCCAGTTGCGACCGTCGCCCAGACCTGAGTCGTACTCTTTAATGTAATCGGCATTGGACTGAATGTTCACACCGTTGGTGCCTTCATTCATACGCGCTTCATCGGTCTCAATGCTAAAGTCTTTGTAGTCAACACCGGCTTTGAGGGTCACTGCTTCAGCCGCATCAAATTCAAATGACAGGGTACCTGCATTATTTTCATTGACGGTTGTTTGCGGGCGGTTACGGATACTGCTGGTTGTCCAGCCGGCTTTTTCGTAAGCGGTGTTACCGAAGGTCAGCACCGGATTATCGTAATCCCGGTAGTCATAGGTAAAGTCCTGACCGTTTTTAATCATGATGACGGTATTTTGGATCGGGTTCTCATAATTAGACTTGGTGGTTCCAATCATGGCTTTCGCGCGGAAAGTGTCGGTGAAATCCTGCTTCAAGGTCACAGTGGTTTGTGCGAAGTCGGTTGACATATCGTCAAAACGATTTTCTGACCAGAGGCGGGCGTTATCAACGTCAGCATAAATCAAGTTGTTTTGTTCAATTGCATAATCCCTAACGATCATGTTGATGATAGGGTTTGCAGGGCCATTATTTGGTGGGCTGCCAATGGTGCCGTTCATCACAGTCGAGAAGAAAGTCTCTTCACGGGTTGCGTCAAATTTTGCAAACAGCGAATCAACACTGAGCTCAGTGGTTTCGGTTGGTCTGAATTGCAACGACAAGCTCGCACCCAAACGCTCCAGCTCATGTTGGTAGGAGTCGTAACGCGGCAAACGCGGGTGGAAAGAAGAGTTTATTTCATGGGTTGCCGGAATCTGAGTTGGTGTGGTCGCACCATTCAATTGCGCGCGGTTGAAGCGGTCGCCGGCAGCGTTTGACCAACGGCCAGAGCTCGCACCATCGTCATCGTAATTGCGCTCTGAGTAAGACAGGGAAAAAAGCGCACCGAACTTGCCATCAGCAAAAATATTGCTCACCAGGAAGGCAGCAGCCGGGTCAGTTGTTTCGGCCATATCGTTGTAGCCGAGGTTGCCGGATGCGGTTAAAACAAAATCATCGTAGTCAAACGGCTGCGCCGCTTTCAGGTCTACGGTAGCGCCGAGCGAACCTTCCTGCACTTCAGCAGCGTTGGTTTTGCGCACGGTCAAAGAGCTGAACAGGTCAGAGGAGAAGGTGTTAAAGTCAAAACCGCGGCCGCGGTTGTTACCACCTACGGCGTCAGTACCGCCAGTAGTAGAAACAGTTTCCATGCCGTTCAAGCGAACAGTAGTAAATGCCGGACCAAGACCGCGAACGGTAATGCTGCGACCTTCACCGCCAGAGCGTTGGATGGCAACACCAGGTACACGCTGTAAAGATTCAGCCAGGTTGTTGTCCGGGAATTCGGCGATATCCGATGCAACAATCGCATCGACAAAACCGCTTTCATTCTTTTTGATATTCAACGCATTTTCCAAACTGTCGCGGAAGCTACCGGTTACCAGAACTTCTTCAACAGTGCTGTCGTCGTTTGAATCCTGCGCGTATACGCTCACTGGCATTGCACAGACTGCCATGGCTAACACGAGCGGATTGAGTTTAAAACTTCTCATAGCTATTCCCCATCTTTTATTGTGATTAATACATTGAGCTAGCGGAGCTGATGCTGTTCACCGCAACAATCCAGTAGTGGTGACAAGCACTTTTTCACAAACATCACCGATTTTTTGCGACGCAACTGGCCGCGAAAACCCGCTGTAATTTGTAACCTCGATATGCCGACCAAACCTGAGCTTAGTCGATGTCTGGCAGTTGTCATCGTGGTCGAATGAGTTTGCTGCCATTAAAACTTTTTTATATTTCAATTCGCTGTATTAATGCAAATATAAAGCCTGTTTTTGATGTAAGAGGCGACTCCCATCAAATCTTAAACTCGACACCTTTAATAGTTACATTCCGGGTTGCGAAATTATCCAGCTGTTCCAGCACACCAATTTCTGCGACGTCTTTGAAGTGGCAATTGTTCAGGTGCAGATTCTGGATGGGGGAGCGCTGGTAGCCGCGCACCTGGAAAACCTGTTTGGCTTTATCGCAGATAAGGTTGCGAATTTCGATGTTGCGCACGGTTGGCGTAAATTTCCCTGCGTCGCCTTCTTCATAGTCAAAGTCGATCACTATGGCGGTTTGCACTTCGCCAATGGTCACGTTGCGGATAAACAAATTTTCGATCAGGCCACCGCGCACCGAGTTGGTCTTAATGCGGATTCCGCGTTCCAGCTCCGGGCTACTCATTGCGCAATTTTCAACAAACACATTGCGCACGCCGCCAGAAATTTCGCTGCCGATCACCACACCGCCGTGGCCGTTGCGCATTTTGCAGTTGCTGATCAGGATATTTTCCGAGGGGACATTCAACCGCCGGCCATCGGCATTGCGGCCGGATTTAATCGCGATGCAGTCGTCGCCGGTATCAAATGAACAGTTTTTAATGACGACATTTTTGCAGGATTCTGGATCGCAGCCATCGGAATTAGGTCCGATGCTTGCGAAGGTCACACCATCAATCGTCACGTTTTCGCACAGTACTGGGTTGAGCAGCCAGAAGGGCGCATTGGTGATAGTAATGCCTTCAATCAATACGTTGGTGCTGTTGTAGGGCTGGATAAACACCGGGCGCAAATAGGAGCCATCGGCGTAAACGCGCTGGGCGACAGGCACATTGTTTTCCATGTCCTGCATCAGTTTATTGCGCGCCGCTTCCTGGGTGGGAACGCCGGGTATACCCCAATTGACGCTGCTGAAATTGCTACCTTTCCACGGCCACCAGGTAGTCTTGTTGGCCTGGCCATCGACAGTACCCTGGCCGGTAATGGCGATATTGGATTGGCCATAGGCGTAGATCAAAGGCGAATACCCCATGATCTCCATCCCTTCCCAGCGGGTGAGTACCGCAGGCAAGTAAGCCTTGGGATCGGTGGAAAAAGCGATGGTTGCGTCTTTGGCGATATGCAGGTTGACATTCGACAGCAGGTGGATTGCGCCACTCAGGTATCTGCCGCCGGTGACCAGCACCTTGCCGCCACCCGCTTTGTGGCACGCATCTATAGCAGCAGCGATTGCTTTGGAGTTGTTGTGTTGTCCGCCGGCTTTAGCGCCAAAGTCGCGGATATCAAAGTTGCGGTCGGGAAATTGAGGGGGAGTTACTTGGGTGCGGATCTGCTCTGCGGCAACCCAGGGATCAGTTTGTACGGCTGAGGTCTCGGTTGTTGAATTGGTGCAGCCGGTCATCGAGCTCAATGCGCAGTAACCAATAGCACCGTTGATGGCGCTATGAATAAAAGTGCGGCGGCCTGGCTCTTGTAGGCAAAAATCTGTCACGGCTATCTCTCGTGTTGGTCTTTCTTCTTTCTTTTAATGTTTTGCGCTCAACCGACCCTTATCAGTGGGTTTTGTGGGTGGTTAGTATCTGGCAGTTCGTGCTCCATCTATTATGACTATAGATGGCTGCCACACCAGGAGCTGGTTTGTCCTCTATAAGGGAGAACTGCGTCACCTTAGAAAAGATACTTATCCTCATATCGAGCGAAAATCATTCTGTATGTCATGTCGCATAATTGCAAGCCAATAGCATAAAAATTTTCATACGCACGCCAATTTTTACCATTTTTTACGCCAAAAATGTAATGTATACGTTTTCATTTATTAACTTATTAAAATGTAAACGTATACACAATGCGTTGTATAAAAATTATTTAAAATATATTTAATTTTTTTAAAAGGATGTTTGTACTAAAAAATTAACTTTATTGTGACAAATTTAATTTGTAGGATGTTTCGGCTTTGTGTAACAGGCTAAACTTGGCCTAATGTGCAAATGCAACCGGTTACATTCGATGGTTTGTGGATTTTGATGCTATTGCCGAGGGGAAAAATGGGCTGTAAATTTGATCCCGGTATTGACCGAATACCATTGCCGATTTTGAGGCGCCGCAAGGCGCCTTTTTTTTCGGGGGCGAAAAAATATCCTGCCAATGAGTGCATGAAAGTTGCAAATGCAGGAACGAACTCCAGTAGCGAACTACACTCTATTAAGTAGTCGCGGTGGCAAAAATCCATTTATCGGTTAACGAATCAAGAGAGAGATCAGCGTGAGCAGCATTATCGTTTTGCATGACAGTGATAACGTCGGTATTTGTAAGGTGTCACTCCCCGCTGGTGTCTTGTTTGCAGAAAAAGATGTCACCCTCCTGCGCGACATCCCCGCCATGCACAAAGTTGCCGTGCGCAATATCGCCAAAGGCGATGCCATTCTTAAATACGGCCAGACCATCGGCTTTGCCAGCCAGGATATTCCCGCCGGCGAGCATGTCCATGTACATAATTGTGTAATGGGCGATCTGGAAAAAGATTACGGCTTTTGTGAAGAGGCCAAACCAACTGAATTTCTCCCTGCTGATAAGCGTGCGACCTTCCAGGGTTACAAGCGCATCAATGGCAAAGTCGGCACGCGCAATTATGTCGGCATCCTCACTACAGTGAATTGCTCCGCGACCGTGGCCAAGGCGATCGCACAGCACTTCACCTATTCCGGCGAGTTGGAAAAATATCCGCATATCGACGGTGTGGTCGCCATGACCCACGATAGCGGCTGCGGTATGCGCTCCGACGGCGAAGGTTACGAAACCCTGCGCCGCACGTTTAACGGTTATGCGCGTCACCCGAATTTTGGCGGTGTGATGATGGTTGGTCTCGGTTGCGAGACCATGCAAATCCAGCG
>DATIDX010000269.1:0-7408 GCA_035456025.1 Cellvibrio sp.
TTAACCAGGGTGGGATGTCCACAGTTTACCTCGCGATCCAAATCAGCGTGGGACGGGTTGTTGCGTTAAAAGTGATGAACCCGCAACTCAATAACGATCCCGCTTTTAGCGAACGTTTTCAACGCGAAGCGACGATTGTCGGGCAATTGTCACACCCTAATATAGTGGCAATTTATGACATCGGGCGCTACGAAGATTTAAATTACATCGCCATGGATTATCTGCCTAACGGTTCAGTGCACGACAAAATGGGCACGGGATTGAGTGGCGAGGAAGTTCTGCGTATTACCCGTGAAATTGCCAGTGCACTTGACCACGCTCACGACAAAGGCTATATCCACCGCGACATCAAACCCGAAAATATTCTCTTCCGCGCAGACAATTCGGCAGTGCTCTCAGACTTTGGGGTTGCGCGCGGCCTGGCTGTCAACTCACGCATGACCCATGTTGGCACTGTCGTCGGGACACCGCACTACATGAGCCCCGAACAAACTAAAGGTACTACCGTGGACGGACGCTCGGACCTTTACAGTTTGGGTATCGTTTTTTACGAAATGCTTACCGGTACTTTGCCCTACCAGGGTGATGAAGCAGTGACTATTGCACTCAAACACATCAGTGCGCCCATTCCCAAATTGCCTATGCAATATTTGGCTTACCAGAAAATATTGGAAAAGCTATTAGCGAAAGATCCAGACCAACGCTTCCAGCGCGGACACGATTTAATTACGGCAATCGAAGATCTGGAAAAAAATTATCGCGGCCCTAGCACAACGGCTGCGCACCCGGCCGATTTGACCGTGATGAATTTGGCCAGCGCGCTGGTATCGGCAACTTACAATGCCCTGCGCTGGCGCTGGATGAAAGTCCGTGCATTGCGCTGGAGCCCTAAGCGAGGTTTTTATGCGCGCCCTTCCACCAAAATCACCGAAATATTTTTTAACGAGCAACAAACACCTGCACTGACCCTGCGCGCCGAAGTTGAAACGCAAGTCCATAAGGCTTTTAGTCAAAAGCACGCGTCTTTTGTAAAACTCGGTGTGACTGCCAGCGTTTTGGTGATAAGTTGGATTGCGTTTAGCCTGTGGTACGCCAAAACAACACCGGTTAGCGAAATCACTTCTGTCACTGGAAAATTGGCTGCCGCGACCGCAACGCTTTTCATCCAGTCGCCCGAAGCGGCACTAGCAGTCAATCAATCAACGTCCGTCACCGCCTCAAGTGGTGCCCAATCCAGCAGCGCGACTAGCACAGATTCCGCTCTTGGCGTTGTCACTAATGCTGTACCAGAACCCGCAATGGCAGCAGTTGATATGGCAACTGCTAGCGAAAATCTTAGCAGCGCAAATGCATCAAGTAGCGCCCCGCTCGTCACCTACGCACTCACCGTAAAAACATCGCCTGCACAGGCGCGCGTGCGCATATTGAACATCCCTGAACGCTACCAGCCTGGCATTCAATTGCCCGCAGGGCGCTATCATATTGAGGTTAGCCAAACCGGTTATGAAACTCTGCGCAACTGGATTGAAATTGTCGATCAAGATCTCGCTCCTGCATTTGCGTTGACTGAAAGTATCGCACCCGGCGAGGAAATCAGCAGCCAGGTAATCACTTCCATAAAAAGTAACGGCCCGGAAATGATCCGCATCCCGAACGGCAGTTTTTTTATGGGCAATAAAAATGATCCAGCAACCATGCCCGTACATAAAGTTGTCATGAATAAAGCTTTTGCGATGAGCAAATACGAAATCACTTTCGACGATTACGATATGTTTGCCCAAGCAACCAAGCGCACATTGCCGGCCGATAACCGCTGGGGGCGCGGCAACCGGCCGGTGATCAATGTGAGCTTTGACGATGCCCGCGCCTACGCGCGCTGGCTAAGCGAAACAACGGGGAAAAAATACCGCCTGCCAACGGAGTCCGAGTGGGAGTATGTAGCTCGCGCTCAAACCAGTTCATTATTCTGGTGGGGGGAAGATGTAAAAGACGCAGCGGGCCGCGCCAACTGCCGTCGTGGGTGCAACAGCAAATTTTCCGGTCTATTCGGAGCCAAGACTGCGCCAGTCGGCAGCTACCCCGCAAACGGTTTTGGCGTTTACGACACCGCTGGTAATGTCGCCGAATGGGTTGAGGATTGCTTCACCGATAGCTACACACTGCATCCAAAAAATGGGCAGGCGATGCTCGTTAAAAATTGCACGTCACACGTTGTGCGTGGGGGTTCTGCCAAAGATAACGCCGACCAACTCGCCAGCCACCTGCGCGACTACCACCCCGGTGAAATCTTCGACGTTCACTTGGGCTTCCGCGTGGTGATGGAGCTTAATAGATAGGGAATACAAACGCGTTTGGCCGCCAACGGAAAATCCGTGGCGCGCCCAGCGCTATTCTCACTAGGACTGTTTAACCAATACCGCGACGAACATAGTGTCCGAATCCAATTCCGGTGCACCTGATATACGCTGTGATAGCAGGCTAAATTGCGGATGCTGCTGTAAAAACCAATCCATCTGTTGTTCGTTTTCGCTGACTTGCCAGCTACAGGTTGCGTAGACCAAATGACCCCCGACCCGTACCGCCGGTGCGGCATTGGTGAGTAATTGTTTTTGCAGTTGAATTAATTCATTGGTGTCATTGGCATCAAACCGCCAGCGAGCATCCGGGTTGCGGCGCCAAGTACCTGCTGAACTGCAAGGTGCATCAATCAGCACCCAGTCAAAACCGTGTTGCTGGGCAATTTCCTTTGGCAGCCGCAGCGGCTCCAAACCATTCCAGGTGAAAGCGCGAACATTAAAAATATCCGCACGTTTAACACGGCGTTTTAATTCATCCAATTTGTATTCGTGCAAATCGGTTGCAACCAACGCTCCTTTGTTATTCATCTTCGCTGCGATAGCGAGGGTTTTTCCTCCCGCACCGGCGCAGGCATCCCAGACTTTTTGGCCGGGTTTAGCAGCAACAGTTAACGCGATCTGCTGGCTGGCGATATCCTGAATTTCTACGGCGCCAGTTTTGTACTCGTCGGTCGAGTGAACCCCAACTCCACCGCGCGCAGACAACCGCTGCTGGTCATCGAGTACAGCTTTTACACCTTGACGCTGCAGCCCATCACACACCGTAACGACATCATTATTTTTTTGCACGCGCAACCACAGCGGCGGTGTGGTGACCTGTTGCTGGATAAAATGTTGCAGGGTTTTATCGTCCCAATTGCTTGTCGCTTTGCGCGCGTTTAATAGATCCGCCCACTGTGGCCGCAGGCCGTACCACAATAAATAAAGATGCAGATTATCAGGCTCAGCGTGTGTTGCGAATTGATTAAAAAATTTGCGCCTATCTTCCGCATCACGCAACTGTGCCTGATTTCTTTTTGGCTGGTCGCCATTCATCCGCAACTGGATCCAATACCAAAACGAAACGGGTGCGATAGATTGAATATCGCGATGTTGCCATTCCAAATCCCATTGCAACCAATCAATCGTGGCAGACTGATTGCGATAAGCAAATTCCAGCGCGGTAGCCAATTGCTGGAAGCGCAACGCCGAAAACATCGCAAGGCTTAAGGATGCACTCTCGACCGCTTCCGATTCCGCAGCGGATGCGGAAGTTTTCGGCGCTTTAAATTTGTTGTGCTTTTTGACCTCATCATACTCAGGCATGGAGGTCGGCCCAGAGTGGGCATATTGACGCACAGTACTTTTAAGCCACTTGTCGAGCGGCATACTGCCTGCTACATCCAGCCACGCGCGCCAGAGCGGAACGAGGCGGGAATCTTCATAGTGCGCAGCAGAGGGAGTTTGTTTGGGAGTCGACGGGGGAGATTGCATAAGCGGTGCCACTAGTGGGATCGGGATCAGGAAGATCCAAAAAGTCACGCATTCTAACAGTGGCGGCCGCGATTTTACATCCGGCCTTTCTGCGCAGATCGAAACAGCGCGCAGCTGATCGATATCCCACACCCTAAATACGCACCCCCTAGCAAGGCCATAATCAATAGCCTGTTGATATTTTTAGATTTTTTAACGTTGCGTAATTTTTTGTTTAGCCGTTTGCGAGAAATAGTATCCGGGCTTACAACTAAAGGCAGATATCTTTTCAAGGGAAAAGCAAAATGGCACAAATTACCCGTCGCGAATTGGTAAAAGCACTCGGTGCACTCGGAGTTGCTGCCAATGCAGCGCCGCTATTTGCAAGCAGTGCTGCAAAAAAACGTATCGGTGTTGCACTGGTTGGACTCGGTTACTACAGCCGCGACCTGCTCGCACCGGCGCTCCAACTCACTCAATATTGTTATCTCGCCGGCATTGTCACTGGCTCCCCTGAAAAAATTCCGCTGTGGCAAAAGCAATACGGATTATTGGATTACAACATTTACAATTATGACAATATGCATCAACTCGCAAACAATCCGGATATCGATGTTGTCTATGTGGTAACCCCAACAGGCACACATAAGAAATTTACCGAAATTGCCGCCAATGCAGGCAAGCATGTATGGTGCGAGAAACCCATGGCAATGAATGAGCAGGAATGCCAAAGCATGATTAATGCATGCAAAAAAAATAAAGTGCAATTAACAATTGGTTATCGCATGCAGCATGAGCCTAATACTCAACGCATTATTCAATTCGCCAAACAAAAACCTTATGGAAAAATACAAACGATTACTACTGAAGCCGGCTATAACAGTGGCAACGCAGGTTACAGTTGGCGTGCAGACCCCAAACTAGGCGGTGGCGCCATGTACGACATGGGGGTCTATCCGCTAAATGCTGCACGTTACACCGCCGGTGAAGAACCCATCGCCGTAACGGCGCGAATGGAAAGTGAGCGCGAGCTTTATAAAAATGTTGATGAAACCACCATTTTTGAATTGGAATTTCCCAGTGGTGCACGCGCGAATTGCGCAACAAGTTATGCAAAAAATATGAACCAGCTGCGCGCAGAATGCGAGTCAGGTTGGTATGAATTGAATCCATTTCAATCTTATTCAGGCGTACAGGGACAAACAAGCGATGGTATCCGCCTTGCCCCTTCTCCCGCAAATCAACAAGCGCGGCAAATGGACAATGACGCGCTGGCTATTCTGAATAAATCGCCGCTTATAGTGCCGGGGGAAGAAGGTATGAAAGATATCGTTATTCTCGATGCAATTTTTAAAGCAGCGAAGAAAGGCAAACGCATCACCCTGTAGATGAGCGCGCTTTAGAAAATCTCTGCCAGCCGCGTTTGGAACCACATGATAATGGGATAAGCTGCAGGCCAAATCCAGAAGAACCGGTTTAATCCAAACAAGCATGCATTGGCTAGATGAAAAAACGCAGCAAAACACAGTGCAATAATGAGCATTGTTTGATTGATCAAGGCTAGCGGAAATAGCAATTCAAATATAACGACTGTCCATGACATGACTAACAACAAGCGCGGGCGCTGTGCCCACATCCGCAATCTGTTGCTAACGGGATAGGCAGTGAACGCAAATACCTGTTGCAATGCACGGCCATTACGCCAGTCGGGATTAATCACTTTTACCCAGCCCGATTGAAAATACGAGAGCACCAACTGTATTGCCAGATAACCCAGTGCAATTTCCTTCCAATAACCAACCGGTGCCCAGTGCGACAACCAGAGGCAGAGCAACACCAATAAGCTCATGGTATCGCTGCCGCCATTGTAAGGGCCTTGAAAACGCTTGATCAGCACTATCGAGGTAACCAGTAAAACTGTTTCAACCAATAGCGGATAAAACCCTAACATCAACACAATCGCCAACAACGCGCGAATCAATCCCAGAATTTTTTCCAGTTGAAAGCTGCGAATAAACTCCAAACTTTGCTGGAAAATTGCGAGCCCTAAAATAATTTCTGATAAACGGATTGCGAGCTCCAGCGTCATTGTCTCACTCCGGAGAGACTCACCGCAAACGGCCGCGAAACAAAAACCACCTCACCCTGCGATTGCCCAGCGTCGAATTCCAGCACGCGAATACGAAACATAAGGTAGTCTGCCTCGCCAGTTGCCACAATTTCGCCGGAGCGGAGCGCGACCAGTAAACGATTGCCGATTTCTTGTTCGCTAAACTCCGAATAGCTTTCAAATAAATGTTCTGCACAAGTATTAATGTAAAGCAGCTCGTTCCATTGCGGATTGTGGAACAAGCGCAGCAGACCGGAGAAAAAACCTATCTGTTCAGGTAAAGCGCGAAAAGCTACCCAGTTCGAAGGTTGAGCGGTGGGATCAGTGACAAAGCCCACTTCCACTCGCGGAGATGGGCCAATACTGCTGAAAAAGCGCCAGGAGGGAAAAAGGACGGGCAAAATCAATTTTAACAATTTAATGCGCCGTCCCGGTTAGATTGTACTTATTGTTGCTGAAGTGAACTTGCTTTGCGTGCGCTGTAGAGAAAATAAATTGCTGTGCCTAACGCCATCCACACCAGCAGGCGAAGCCAGGTATCCAGCGGCAAGCCCGACATAAGGAACAATGCCGACAACGCCCCCGCGGGCGCGACAAACCAGATTGCAGGAACGCGAAATGGCCGATGCAAATCAGGACGGATTTTACGCAGCATCAGCACACCGATGCAGACTATGACAAACGCAGCCAAAGTGCCGATACTAACCAACTCACCGACCAATCCCATTGGCAGAATTCCAGCCAGAATTGCTACAACAAGACCGGTAAAAAATGTCGCCTTGAAAGGTGTGCGGAACTTTTTATGGACTTCAGAAAAAACACCCGGCAACAAACCGTCGCGTGACATGGAATAGAAAATGCGCGTCTGTGCCAACAATAAAACCAATACCACTGTAGTCAGTCCCGCAATTGCACCTAATTTTACGATAGGAGCCAACCAGGACATGCCCAAAGTATCAATTGCAACAGCGATAGGATCGGGTACACCGAGTTTATCGTAAGGCACCAAACCGGTGAGCACATAGGCCACCAGCGCGTAAAGCACGGAACAAATCAATAGCGAGCCAATAATACCGCGCGGCATGTCGCGTTGTGGATTTTTAGCTTCTTGCGCCGCGCAGGAGACGGCATCAAAACCAATGTAGGCAAAGAACACCACACCAGCTCCCGTTAACACCCCGGCCCATCCGAAATTGCCGAAGCTATCGACGGGGGGAACAAAATTGCCATCGGGATTTCCCACCGTCACCCAATTTTGGTGATCAACAGCGCCCCACCCCAATACAATAAATGCAATTACCACCAAGAGTTTTACAGCAACGATTACGGCATTCACTTGAGCTGACTCCCGCGTGCCTATCGCCAACAACCAGGAAGTTAACAACACAATAAGTAGCGCAGGTAAATTAACAATGTTCCCGGTAACCAACCACTCACCATTCAGCGCGTTATAGGACCAAGGGCCTTGCGTGAGTGCAACTGGAATATA
>DATIDX010000270.1:0-3991 GCA_035456025.1 Cellvibrio sp.
TTACGGCTCGGGTTACTTCACCAAAACTGAGTTAGTGTTGGGGCCATTGGATGTTGTCCTCAACTACATTTTCCCGATTGTCTGGACTATCGGCTTCTGGTCGGCTCGCCAGGCAACGCCCGGTAAGATGGTGATAGGTGCAAAAATCATCAGCGCCAAAACCGGTGGCAAACCCAGTCTGGGCCAGCTCTTTGGGCGCTATTTCGCTTACATACTGTCGGCGTTGCCGCTGTGCCTTGGTTTCCTTTGGGCAGCTTGGGACCCGAAAAAACAAACCTGGCATGACAAGCTTGCTGGAACTTACGTAGTGCGTAATTAATACCCGCTCGTTAGCCTTCAATAGCAAAGCCACCTTCGCGGTGGCTTTGTTGCTTTTGCTCCTCCCGTTTGTCTATCTCCCGTTTCTTAAGCTCCCCCTGTTTTGATCTACACGTCAAAAAATACCATTCAATAGTTGTTCGCTTTTATTGTTATAGTATAACATCACCCACAATTTAGCGCGCCAGACGCTTTGGCTGGCGATAGTGTTATTGGAAGTGGAGAAAAGTATGAATAAGTCGTTGTTGTGCCTGGCGATAATTGCTGCGAGCCATTCGGCGCTGGCACAAATTCAAGGCGTGGTGCGCGATGAACTCGGCCAGCCGATCAGTAATGCGACCCTCGATGTTGTGGGCGCCAACTTGCAAATAAATACCAATGCGTCGGGCGAGTTCAGCCTGCCACCCCAAACCGGGGGCGAGGTAGAACTGCATGTGAAAGCGCCTGCGTTTATGCACAAGACTTTTCACTTGCGCCAAGGCGACGTTCAGAACGAACTTATCCTCAACAGCACCTCGATCAATGTGGTTAACGTGGTGGGCCTGCCTTGGCATGCTTCGAATATGGAATCGGCACAACCCGTCAGCGTGATCAGCGGCGACCAGCTGCGCGAGCGTCAGGCCTCCACTCTGGGCGAGACCTTGAAGAACGAGGTCGGCGTGCATTCCAGTTATTACGGGCCAGTTGCGAGCAGCCCGATTATCCGCGGCCTCGACGGCCCGCGTGTGCTCATCACCCAGAATGGACTGGACGCCGGCGACGCTTCACGCGTTGGCCCTGACCACGCGGTGGCGACTGAAGCCTCGACCGCGCGGCAGATTGAAATCCTGCGCGGCCCGGCCACTTTGTTTTATGGCAGTGGTGCAATCGGCGGTGTGGTGAATGTGGTTGATGACCGTGTACCCCAGGGCTTGGACACTTACGGCGAGTGGCGGATCGAACACGACTCAGTCGCCGATGACCAGCTTGTCTCCGCTAGCGGCAATACCGGTGTTGGCAATGTGGGCTTGCATCTCGATGGATTCTGGCGCGATGCCGATGACTACAAAATTCCTGGCCCGGCGGAAGTAGAACAGGATGCAGACCATGAAGGCCACGAAGAGCACGCGGACAACGGCCGTTTGCCAAATTCTGCGGCCGAGGCCAAAGGCGTTAACCTCGGCACCAGTTTTATTTTGGATGAAGGCTATGTCGGACTTTCCTACGGCCACCTTGAACGTCAGTACGGTATTCCCGGCCACGGCCATGAGGGCGAGGATGTCGCGGTTTACGCCGACTTAAAACAGGACCGCGTGCAATTCCTGAGTGAGCTCGCACTTGATCACGACTGGTTCAGCGCACTTAACACGCGCTTTGGTTTTACCGACTACGAGCACAGCGAGATCGAAAACGGCGTAGTTGGCACCACTTTCAGTAACCTGAGCCAGGAAGCACGCCTGGATCTCTTTCACCATCCAATTGCCGACTGGCGCGGCGCCCTGAGTTTGCACTTCAAACACAGCGACTTTTCGGCGGTCGGTGAAGAAGCATTCACCCCCCCAAGCGACACCAGCAGCATTGCCATCGCATTAATGGAAGAGCGTCATTTCGGCGATGTATTAGTGCAATTGGGCGCGCGCATGGAGCAAGTCCACATCACCGCCGACAACCTGCAGGTAGATCTGAACGAGCATGAGCACGCGGAAGACGAGCACGCCGATGAATACTTGCGCGTATTTTCCATCGACCATGAATCCACACCTTTCAGCGCCTCAGCGGGATTGGTTTGGGATTTCACGCCCGGCTACAACATAGGTTTGTCCTATACCCACGCCGAGCGCACGCCGTCGGCGGCGGAACTTTTATCGTTCGGGCCGCATATCGGCTCGGGAATTTATGAAGTCGGCGCGCTGCTGCAATTAGTGGAAGACGAGCCTGGAGAATTCCATTTCGATTTGGCCCGCTCCGACCTTGAATTAGAAACTTCCAACAATATCGATTTGTCGCTGCGCAAATTTGAAGGCGATTTTGGTTTTATCCTCAATGCCTTTTACAACAGCATCGACAATTATTATTACCTCGCTGATACCGGCATGACGCGCGCAACAGAGCACGCGCACGGCAGCGAAGGAGAAGCTGAAAGTGAAGGTGAGGCAGAAGAGCATGAGCACAGCAGTGAATTGCCGGTATTTATTTACCAGGCGCGCGACGCCGATCTTTACGGTTTTGAAAGTGAAATCATCTGGCAAGTAACCGATCCCCTCAAGCTCAGCCTCACCAGCGATTACATTCGCGCGCAATTGGCTGAAGGCGATAACCTGCCACGCATTCCGCCTTTGCGCGTGGGGCTGCGCGGTGAATACGAGATTGGCAATTGGCGCGCGGAGTTGAGCGGCCAACATTATTTTGAGCAAGATGAAACCGCGCCGCTGGAAACCAGCACTCAGGGCTATACCTTGGTTGATGCGCAAGTGAGTTACGCATTCACCGACGGCCTGAAAATTTATCTCAAAGGCCACAACCTGACCGACGAATATGCGCGCGTCCACTCCTCCTTCCTGAAAGACAAAGCGCCCTTGCCCGCGCGTTCGTTCGCAATCGGGCTGAGTGGCAATTTCTAGCGCCCGGCTGTTCAACTCTTTTATGAAATATCACCTCTTGTTATGAAATGTCAGCTATTTGAAAGGTAATCATTATGTTGAAGAATTATTTTCTACCCGGCATCTCGCTGGTGCTTGTGTCGTCCCTGCTCGCTGGCTGCGGCGGGAGCGATACCAAAATTGTCGAGCGCGAACCTGTGCCAATTGAAGATGATCACGACCATGATCACGAGGAAGAAACTCCCAGCCAGGGGCGCTTGTTAATTTCGATTAAAGACCAGGCTAAAGTCAGCGTGGTGGATATCAACGAGAAAAAAGTGGTACACGATCTCGCCGTCAGTGAAGCGCCCAGCGCACTCTATTCCAGCGAAAACCAACGCTACGGTTTTATCGTACAGCGCACCGCTGACCGTGTTGATCTCATCGATGGCGGTGTGTGGCAGGAAGATCACGGCGATCACTTACACGATTATGCACAAGCGCCGGTCGCAATGGCTTTTAGCACTAACAAAACGCGCCCGACCCATTTCACCGGCACTGAAAAACAATCTGTCATTTTTTTTGATGGCAATGTCGATACTGCAACCCCGGCGACGGTGGGTGTATTTAGCGAAGCGGACATCGCGAAAAATACCGCGGGTAACTGGCTTCAGTACACGACTCACATGCATGGTGCAGCGCAGGCACGCGGAGACTATTTAATTTCTACGGTGCGCGATCCAAATATTGCCGGCACTACCCTGCCCGACCGCGTTGCGGTTTACCATGCGCACAACGGTTTTTATGTGGACGAAAATATCCTGCCGGTTAACTGCCCCGGCTTGCACGGCAGCGCGCAAAATGAAAACCAGATCGCCTTTGGCTGCACCGATGGTGTATTGGTTATCACCCAAACGGGCACCAGCTTTACAGCAAGCAAAATTGCTAACCCGGCCGGCTTCACCGGTACTACACGCATAGGTACTTTATTGGGTGATGAAGAGGTGGATGCTTTTGTTGGCATAGCTTCAGGGCAATTTTTTGCGGTAGACACCGCCGCTAACTCGGTCACGGCAATCAATTGGGTTGCAGCTGGAGCTACACCCGCGCCAACT
>DATIDX010000271.1:0-20659 GCA_035456025.1 Cellvibrio sp.
AACAAAATACACCGGATCAATGCGCGTCACTTTATTCTTTGAAGGCTGATGGAAGTGTAAGCCAGCATCTCACGGGTTTACATATCTCCAACGCGCTGTGCTGGAGCCCGGACTCGCGCAAGCTTTATCACGCAGACTCACCTACCCACAGTATTCGCGTTTACGATTTTGATGTGCAGACAGGCGCGCTTTCCAATTCAAAAATATTTGCCCAGACCGAGACGGGTATAGAGCCAGATGGTGCCTGTGTGGACGCAGAAGGTTTTCTTTGGAATGCGCAGTGGGGCGGGAGCCGTGTGGTGCGTTATGCGCCCGATGGCAATAAAAATCTGGTGTTGGATATGCCGGTATCGCAAGCAACCTGCGTTGCATTTGGTGGAAAGAATTTAAATTTATTAGCGGTGACCAGCGCGCGTATCGGTTTGAGTGATGAAGTATTGCAACAGCAACCGCATGCGGGAAATCTATTTATTTTTGAAACGGATTTTACCGGGTTACCTGAATCCAGATTTGGCTAGATCAGATTTATGTTAGATCAGATTTGTCACTTGCAATATCCACAACCCGAAGGTCACTGTTACCAACGACCAGAGGGTTGTCTGTGCAATAATATTCGCTGCTAATTCACCATTACCTTTCATTGCTTGCACCATTACAAAGCTGATAGTTGCAGTTGGCGATGCTGCTAATAAAAATAAAATGGCGAGTGCATCACCGCGCAACCCTAACCCAATGGCGATAGCGCAGGCGATAAATGGGGAGAGAATCAATTTCCATACGCATACACCCGCGGTAGCTGAATCAATGCGTGTGAGTCGCTCGATGCTCAATGTACCGCCAATACAAATCAAGGCCAGTGGCAACACCATCTGGCTTAAATACTTGCCGCTGTCGAGCATGACTCCAGGCAATTTCAAGTTGATAGCACTTACGCTAAAACCTGCAAAAATAGCAATGATCAGTGGGTTTTTAACAATGCCAACCAGTGTTGGTCTGAATGAGTTTTTTGCGTGGTGCAAACTGCGGTTCAACACATACACCGATAGCACATTGTGAAGCAGTACAGTCATCGCAACCGGTAAGGAGGCGAGTGCTAACCCTTTTTCACCATAGGCATGTGCACAAAATGCCAAGCCAAGAATCACCAAGTTACCGCGAAATGCGCCTTGAATAAACACGCCTTGGTCGCGCGTATCTTTGCAATGCCAATGGGCAGTCAGCAGGCTGCCAATAAAAACGAGCCCCGTCATTGCACCAAAAGCAATCAACATATCCCAGTTGGTGATATGAGCTACATCGGTATTAGCACTGGTGATAAATAGCATCACTGGCAAACCCATGTTGTACACCAGACGCGATGCAGTATTAATAAATTCTGTATCGATCATGCTGCGTTTTTTCAGCCAGATGCCGAGAAAGAGCATCACAAAAATCGGTGCAGTGATATTGAAGGCGAAGAGAAAGGTGTTGAGTGCGTTATGCAACACGTTCAATTTCCAAGGTGGCTGGGGAAAGAGAGGAGAAAATAAAAAGCCCGGCGAACCGGGCTATTTTAAACTGCTTTAGCGATTTTGCTGCGACTTAATAAGGTGCTTATTCCAGTACTTATTCAGGTACTACAAACGGAAAATAATTCTTCGCGTTATTGAAGCTAATGTCCTGGATCATTTTGCCAACCATCTTGGTGTCATTAGGCACTAAACCTTTTGCCATGTCGCGACCGAGAATTCCGCACAGAATGCGGCGGAAATATTCGTGGCGTGAATAGCTGAGGAAGCTGCGGCTATCGGTGAGCATGCCAACAAAACGGCTCAACAAACCTAATTGGCTTAATGCTTCGATCTGGCGAGTCATACCTTCCATTTGGTCGAGGAACCACCAGCCGCTACCGAATTGGATTTTGCCTGCCGATGAACCGTCCTGGAAGTTGCCGATCATGGTGCCGATCACTTCGTTATCGCGTGGGTTCAGGTTGTAAATGATGGTTTTGGCGAGTTTGTTCTGATCGTCCAAACGGCCGAGAAATTTGGCCAGAGGCTTGGCGTAGTTGTGATCGCCAATCGAGTCAAAACCAGTGTCCGGACCAAGGGTGCGATACAGGCGTGGGTTGTTATTGCGGATCGCGCCAATGTGGAATTGTTGTACCCAACCTTTGGCGTGATCTTGCAATGCAAATTCCACCATCATCGCAGATTGGAATTTTTCAATTTCCACTGCATCCAGATCCTTGTGGCTGCGAATCTTCAAGAAAATAGTTTTGATTTCTTCTTGTGTGTAATCGGCTGCATAGACAGTTTCCAAGCCATGGTCTGATAAACGGCAGCCATTTGCGTGGAAATAATCGTGACGGATATCCAGTGCCTTGATCAAATCTTCAAAGGTATTGATGTTTACATCAGCTGCAATGGCCAAGCGATCCAGATACTTGTTATAGGATTCGGTGTTCTCCACCATCATCGCGCGGTCAGGGCGCCAGGTGGGTAACATTGCGGATTTGAAGGACTTATCCGCTGCAACTGTTTTGTGATGGGCAAGGTCATGGATAGGGTCGTCAGTGGTGCATACCATCTTCACATTAGCTTGGGTCATCAAACCGCGCGCGCTGAACTCGGGAGTAGCAAGCAGTTCGTTACATTGATCCCAAGTGCGTTTGGCATTGCTGCTATCGAGTAACCGGTCGGTGATACCAAAGGGCTTACGCAGTTCCAGATGGGTCCAGTGATAGAGCGGGTTACGCAGGGTGTAAGGTACTGTCTCGCACCATTTTTCAAATTTTTCCCAATCGCTGGCATCACCAGTGCAGTAGCGCTCATCAACACCATTGGAGCGCATAGCGCGCCATTTGTAATGGTCACCGGCTAACCAGACTTCGTAGAGGTTTTTGAATTGCTTATTCTGGCCTACTTGTTCAGGGGGAAGGTGGCAGTGGTAATCAATGATGGGCATATTCTTGGCGTACTCATGAAAGAGTATTTTCGCCTGCTCGGTATCGAGCAAAAAGTCGTCGTGGATAAAGCTCATTCTCACAATTCCTCAATAATGCCGAAGCAACAGCAGATCTGCGTGAGGCTGTGCGATGGCAAGAAAATTTTTTACGCTCAACGCATGTCTTAAGCTTAGCTCGAAAAATGAGCGGCTAAACCTTGTGAAAGGGAGACTGGCTGAAGATTGTTATTCCATCAGGCTATACCTGAGGGGATAAGTTTGACCGAGGATTGCCTGCCCAAGGGCTAGATGATAAACAACAATAACCGTGAGTATTGGGCGTGCTGCTATGTTGCAGCTTGTACGCAAGTGTAACCTGCGCCACACAAAATACCAACTGGCCGGATATGGCTTTTAACGTCATCATTGGATTTCTTAAATGCATATGTAACCGTTTTCAGTATAATGCCGACGGCCTTGGAAACGGTTAAGCAAATCTGCGGCGCTGGTCTATAGTCAACAGTAATTAGCGTCGGACAAATATTGTTTGACCTGTTATTGGGACTTTCCATGCGGAGCTATCCATGACCAAGCCAATCGTCCACCACAACCCTTATTACGAACTGCTGCGTTCAGAGCGGATCGCGGAGTTCAATCAGCGCAAAGCGCGGGGTGAAGTAAAAGAGAGCATGCTGCGCGGTGGCGATTTACGTGGGTTGGACCTGCGCGAACTGGATGCGAGTGGGCTTGATTTGCGCGATGCCTATTTCCGCGGCGCTGATTTGCGCGGGATTGATTTCCGTACCACTCAGTTGGAGGGTGCGAGCTTTTGTCAGGCACATATATCGGGTTGTTTTTTCCCGAGTGAAATTACGGCGGACGAACTGCGTCTTTCGTTTGATTTGGGAATTCGTGTGCGTTACCAAAAAAATTCATAGTGAATTAAAAGAAATATCGATAATAACAAGAGTTGTGTTCAAGAGCGCGCGCCTCTCGGGTGTGCCGTAGTGGAATACTTTCGAAAATAACAACAGCTGCCGAACTACTTTATAAGATTAAAAAGTCTTTCAAAAAATTGAGATTCCATGAGGGTAATAATGAAACTATCTTTTTTGCCGGTTATTCGGTCGGTAATTGCGCGCAGCTCTATTGTTGTTGTGTTGGCTGCGGCAGCGGTCGGTTGTTCTAAACAAGGTGAGCCTGCATCAACAACGGATGCTCAACAGTCAAGTGTGGTAGCGGTTCAACAGCGTCCTCCGGTTGAGGTTGCCATTGTTAACAAAAATGCAACAGCTGAAACACGTTCACTATTTGCTTTCATGTTGGAGCAGCGCAAAAAGTCAATTATGTTTGGCCATCAGCATGATACAACCCAAGGGTTGACGATTACCTCAACTGATGGCACCCAGTCAGATACCTTTAACGCGGTCGGCGACTTTCCAGCAGTCTATGGCTGGGACACACTCTCTATTGTTGCTCCTAAAGCCGAAGGGGACGTGGTTGAGCAGATTAAAAAAGCTTATGCGCGCGGTGGGATAATTACCATAAGTTCGCACTTCGATAATCCCATCACGGATAAGCAAAAAGGTGTATGGCCGGTAGGAACATCCTGGGATAAAACCGCTGCAGTGGTTGCGGCCTTACCCGGTGGTGAATTCAATAGCGTTTACAATGGCTACCTCGATCAACTCGCCGACTGGGCAAACAACCTCAAAGATGACAATGGAAAATTAATTCCGGTCATTTTTCGCATCCTACACGAAAATACCGGCAGCTGGTTTTGGTGGGGCGCTGAGCAATCAACGCCCGAACAATACAAAAAACTCTATCAATACACGGTGGAATATCTGCGCGATAGCAAAGGCGTGAACAATTTCCTGTTTGCTTATTCACCCAATAATTTTGCCGATGCAACGGAGGCAAATTATCTGGAGCGTTACCCTGGCGATGCCTGGGTTGATGTATTGGGTTTTGATACCTATGGTCCAGTAGAAAATAATGCGGAATGGTTTGCTAACGTAGTTGCGAATGCGGCGTTGGTTGTACGTATGGCTGAGGCGCGCGGAAAAGTTCCCGCTATTTCCGAGATTGGGATTCGTGCGCCGGATATTGAAGCGGGAAAATATGATAATCAGTGGTACCGCAAGCTAATTGCCGGATTAAAAACAGATAAGGATGCGCGCAATATTGCGTTTTTACTGACTTGGCGTAATGCGCCTGAGGGTGTGCCCGGTCCAGACGGTAACAACGTGCCTCATTATTGGGTGCCAACAAACCGCGCAGAAAATATCAACAATGGTACGCTTGAGGATTTGCGTGAGTTCTTCAAAGATGATTTAACCGCATTCAATCGCGATATCTCTGGTGTATACACGATTGAGTCGCGGGTTAAAGCTGGTACTGATTAGTGTTGCGGGCGCGCACTTTCGGGTGCGCGTAACGTATCAATATAATCATTAAGTGTGCCGAATAGATCACTCAATAATTCTGGTGCTTGCATGCATTTGGCAGCTCCCATAATTCCCTGATAACTGCTAAAAACAAACATCGAAATTTTTACCGGATTTATATCCTTCCTTACTAAACCATCAAGTTGACCTTGTTCAAGTGCATGCACAATGGTCATGTGTGCATCCTCAAATACTTTTTCTAATCTCTGGTGAAAGCCGATATCAATTGCGGCCATTTCCTGATTCAGATTATTCAGTGGGCAACCGTTAAATGAGGCCGCGTTTTGAAAGGACTCCGCTTTGCAAATAAACATTTGTTGCAAAGTGGTCAGGGGGTTTTTATGTTTCGCAAAACACTCCTGCCATACCGTTTGGAAATGTCCCATCAAAACTTCATCTACGACGGCGTAGCCAAGAGCCAACTTATTCGGGAAGTAATGATAGAGGGCGCCCTTGGCAAGGCGAGTCTTTTGCAGGATTGCATCAATCCGCATCCCCTGGTATCCGTTCTGAAAGATTTCTTCGCGCGCGGCTTCAAGTATACGGGTGCGTGTTTGTTCGGCGTTGCGTTCAGCAGCCATAGTCGTCTCTTGGGTATGTAATTATTTTATTGTTATCAACAGTCATGACATCCCGGTGACACATCATCAGGTGCCGTCAAAACGACGACGCCTGAATTTTTACCACATCAGTTTTGATATTGCTTACCAAGCCTGCGCAAAGGAATATCAGGCAGGCATTGAGTTCAAGGGTCTCTTCAAGCCAACGCGATAGACTTTTATCAATATTAAATAGTTCCTTATCAAACGGCCAGCCGCAAATGTACAGCATGCAAGCCAGAATGCTGATAAGCACTGTGGGCGATAACAGAATTTTGCCCAGGTTGCGTAGTACTGGTTTGAGGCGGCGGGACATATGGAAAATGAAGCTAAGGATGGCTATCAATGCAATTGTGCGCAAGAAATACTCGCTAATATCCCAACCAACGCCAGGCCCCAGCTTATTGATATCCACCTCACGGAGGAATAGTGCGAAGGTAAAGAGGGCGAGGCCCATACGTATGTCGCGCTTCAAGCCGGAATCATGATTGGTGAATGCGCGCGCTGCCTGAACCAGTGTTGCGACTAATAAAAACGCGCCTTGGCCTAACTCCAGTAGGGCATTTTCAGCGATAACCCGAGCATCGGCTTGCCAAAATTCAAAGCTCAATGTGGTGCAGATGGCCATCAAGCCGACGACTAAAAAAGCCAGGGCTACCGATCTGATCCGGCTGGTATAGCTCAACAACTCCAGTGAAAAAGGCTGAAAATCCGTCAGGTGATGCGGGGTGCGCAGTTCAAGGCTTGGAAAACTCTGCAGCAGGGGCAGTTGAGCAAGTGATGATCTAAAGGTGTTTTTCATTCTGGCGAGGCTCCTTGAGCAATCTTTTTGGTTCTTGAGGCGCGGGCAATGGCCCGGCGGCCTAAGGCTAGATTGGCGCTTGCAAACTGAATCCTCACTGAAATCAGTTCAAGTATTGCCAGTCCGGTTTGAAGTTCCTTTTTCTCCATTATTAATTCTTACCAGTTGCGATGCCGGGCTGCGTGTGGCGATCTGCAACAGACCAGTTGGTCGGTTGCTATTAGATAACAGACCATTTGGTCTGTCAATTCTGCCGTTGTGAAAAAGTGGGGGATTGGTTTGTGGTATGGCGGCTAATTAATCTTGACTTAAGGTTGCGCTGGTAGAGTGCAGCGCGGTCGAGGCGGGCGTTACAGCAGTTATGTGCTGGGGTATGCTGCGCGCTCCTCAGACAGTTGTAGAGATTGCATTATGAAGCCGCGCAGTAAACTCAAACCGCTGTTTGCCCTGCTAATTTTTGCTCTAGGGCTGGCGCTGCTCAATAGCATTAATAAGCAGCAGTTGTTGGACTCCGAGGTCGCGCGCGAGCAGATTATCTTAACGGAGGATGGCAAAAGTGTTGCGGGCAGCGATATTTTAATCGCTGAAGCCTTTCGCAATGGTCGCTCTAATGTGCAGTTGGGCGGTGAAGGGCGCATTGCACGCATTTTGCCGGATGACAATAAGGGGAGTCGCCACCAACGGTTTTTGCTTGAGCTGGAATCCGGGCATTCACTGCTGGTTGCGCACAATATCGATCTGGCCCCGAGAGTAGAAAATCTGCGCGAGGGCGAATTGCTGGAGTTTTATGGTGAATACGAATGGAACGATAAGGGTGGGGTGATTCATTGGACGCATCATGATCCCAAAGGCGTGCATCCCGGTGGGTGGTTGAAATACCAGGGGCGAGTGTATAAATAAAATTTTCAAATTAAAACATAGAGGAAATAATAATGAATAAACCCGATTCAATTAGCCGCTACAGCCCGATTTTGATTGGCTTGCACTGGTTTATGTTTTTACTGTTGGTTGCAGTCTATGTAACTATGGAGTGTCGCGGGATTTTCCCGAAAGGCAGTGAACCGCGCGAATTGATGAAGGCCCTGCATTTTATGTTGGGGATTTCGGTGTTGGTGCTGGTGGTTATTCGCCTTGGGGTGCGTCTCTCAAGCCCCATACCAGCGATAGTGCCTGCTCCAAAGCCCCTTGAAAGCCTCCTTGCCAAACTTGTTCACCTTTCACTCTATGTGTTTATGTTATTCATGCCGATTGCTGGTTGGATTATTTTAAGTGCTGAGGGCCACGCAGTACCGTTTTTCGGGTTGGAATTACCTCCGCTGGTAGGCGAGGATCACGATCTGGCAGAGCAGGTTGAGCACTGGCACGGTTTGGTTGGAGAGATAGGTTATTACCTGATTGGGTTGCATGTGGTGGCGGGATTGTTCCATCACTATGTCAAACGGGACAACACCTTAAAACGTATTTCATTAATTAATAAAAAGTCTTGAGTCTATGCGTCATCGCGAAGGTCATCGTTCACATCATTCAGGTTGGTTGCGCGCGGCGGTGCTGGGGGCAAACGATGGCATAATTTCCACTGCCAGTTTGATGATGGGGATCGCGGCGGCGCAAGCTGAACCCAAGGCCATTGTACTTGCTGGCGTCGCTGGTTTAGTTGCCGGTGCCATGAGCATGGCGGCGGGTGAGTATGTGTCGGTGCGTTCGCAGGCCGATACCGAGGCGGCTGACCTTGCGCGTGAAAGCCATGAGCTGGAGCATGATGTGGTTGGGGAGCATCGGGAGTTGGAGGAGATTTACGTCGCGCGCGGGTTGGAGCGTAACCTGGCGCGCGAAGTGGCGACGCAATTGATGCAACACGATGCCCTCGGCGCCCATGCGCGTGATGAGCTGGGCATTACCGACATGTTCAGTGCCCGGCCGCTGCAGGCGGCGCTGACATCGGCGGCTACCTTTGCAGCAGGTGCGCTTATTCCACTGTTGGTGGTGTTACTCCATCCCGCTGAGCACCTGTTGTTTGCGATTGTTTCATGTTCGTTGTTAGCCCTGGTGTTGCTCGGCGGCCTTGCCGCCAAAGTCGGCGGTGCGAACCTTTGGATCGGCGCTGCGCGCGTCGGTTTTTGGGGGGCTGCGGCTATGGGTTTAACTGCCGCTGCCGGGCATTTATTTGGCGTGGTGCTTTGATCCCTGTGCGTCCGGTTGTATCAAGGTTCTGCAGCATCAAAAATTATCCCAATCACTTCGCTCATGGTGCGGTTGATCTGCGCAAATTTATCATCGCTTGCCAGGATTATTTGCGCACTCTGGGTGTAACGCGATCCGTCGATATCCTCCGCACAATGCTCGATTAACGCACGCGCTGACTCAGGCGTTGTTTCCAGATGAAATTGGAAGCCGAAGACCTTATCCGCGTAACAATAGGCCTGGTTCGCGCAACCCTCACTGCTCGCCAGATGCACCGCCCTGGGCGGAAGTGCAAATGTATCGCCATGCCAGTGGAATACTTCCGGATGGCGCGCAAACACCTGCGCAACCGGATGGCTGGTTGCAGCGGGACTGATGTTAATTGGCAGCCAGCCAATTTCCTTGTACGCATTGCGGGTGACTTTTGCGCCCAGCACATCGGCGATCAATTGTGCACCAAGGCAAATGCCCAACACGATTTTGCCCGCCGCTATGGCGTTTTTGATCAGGATCTTCTCATCTGCTAACCATGGATAAATTGCCTCATCGTAAATCCCCATCGGGCCGCCCATAACGATTAGCGCATCGAAGCTGTCCAGGTCGGGTGCCCTGTCGCCCTTGTACCAGTGGGTGGTTGAGAGGCTATAGCCACGATTGCGGAAGTCGGTCGCCATGCTGCCGATGTCCTCAAATGGGACGTGTTGCAGGCTTTGTATTCTCATTAGGGAGCTCCTTTTACCTTTGGCTGGGGCTGATATGGATGCGGATAATTATGCAGAAATCCGGTTGGCGGGTGTATTAATTACATACAACATGCGCCAGAGCCGCTGATTGTATGATGATTGGTGTATACTCGGGCACAGTTCGTGCGTGTAATTAATATACTCATTGCGCACTCCTTCCGCTGTTTTAACAGCATTTACATAGGCAAGTCTGCGTGACTTCCCCCCCTCAAGCCCTTGGCTGCAATACTTTGGTGAATAGATTGATCGGAAATTTCTTTAAAAAATTGATAGGTTCAAGCGCGGAAAAACCGGAAAAGAATGAGGCAGTCTCCAAGCCCACTAGCGAAAAGTCCGCCGTAAAAAAGCATCCCCGCGACCGCAATAGCCAGAACAGCCGTGGCAACCGCAATTCCCGTCAGGGCCACAAACACGAGCAACAGGAACCCGAAACTGGCCAGCGCGAAACAGCGGCCAAGTCGCCCAGACACGCAGAGCAGCGTCCCAAAAAGCCCGCAAAAGTCGACCATGGCCCTTGGGATATATCCCAGTTTGAAGTGGAAGAAGTCGAAGGTAAGGCCCGCTTCCACGATTTTGATTTGGCCCCGCAGTTGATGCGCGGCATTGCGGATCTTGGGTTTAAATATTGCTCTCCCATTCAGGCGCAATCTTTGCCCTACGCCTTGCAGGGCAAGGACGTGGTGGGTAAGGCTCAGACCGGGACGGGCAAAACTGCCGCGTTCTTAACGGCTATTATCGATGACTTACTGAAGAACCCGATCGGTGAAAAGCGCTACGCCGGCGAGGCGCGCGCGTTAGTGATTGCGCCCACCCGCGAATTAGTCATCCAAATCGGCGAGGATGCCAAAAAACTCTGTAAGTACACGGATTTGAAAATCCATACCCTTGTTGGCGGTATGGATTACGTTAAACAGCAGCGCCATCTGCACGATGACCTGGTGGATATTCTGGTGGCAACACCGGGCCGTCTGCTCGATTTCTGCGGCAACAAAGATGTGTATCTCGACCAGCTCGAAGTGTTGGTCATCGATGAAGCCGACCGGATGCTGGATATGGGCTTTATCCCGCAGGTGCGTCAAATCGTGCGCCAGACACCCAAGCGCGAAGATCGCCAGACGCTATTTTTCTCGGCAACCTTCACCGACGAGGTGCGCAATTTGGTGGAGCAGTGGACTTACAAGCCGGTCACTGTGGATATCGAACCCGAATCGGTGGCCAATGAACGGGTCGATCAGCATGTCTACCTGGTCTCGACCGAAGAAAAATACACCCTCTTATATAACCTGATCCAGCAAGAGCACGCGGAGAGCATGATCGTATTTGCAAATCGCCGCGACGAATGCCGCGATTTGCAGGAAAAACTGCTGCGCCACGGCATCAAGGCCGGTTTACTCTCGGGTGAGATTGCGCAGAACAAGCGGGTGTCGACCCTTGACGCATTTAAAGCTGGCGAGATTAAAGTGCTAGTGGCAACTGACGTGGCCGGGCGCGGTATCCATATCAGTGGCATCAGCCACGTAGTGAATTTCACCTTGCCCGAAGAGCCGGAAGACTATGTGCATCGCATCGGCCGCACCGGTCGCGCGGGCAAAACCGGCACGTCTATCAGTTTTGCCTGCGAGGACGATGCGCTCCTGCTGGAGCCGATTGCGCAATTGCTGGGCAAGCCCATTAAATGCGAGCAACCTCCGGAAGAACTCCTGCTGACCCCGCCGGAAAGCCTGCCGGCTCCGCCGCGCTCGCGCAGCAATGAGCGTTTCAGCAACCGCTCGGTTGGCAACCGCCCTGGCGGTAACCGTGGCCGCCGACCGCGGAATTAGTGCATCTGCTAGTTCAAATAGTATTTCAAGTAATAGTTCACCGATTAGCTCCAGCAATGTTTTAGTGATAGTGCCCGGTTTCACACCGGGCTAGTCCGTCGCCAGGAATGGTTATGTCGTCTGCCAAATCCGCCTTGTTAACCCTGCATCTGGGCGCGTTCCTGATGGGTGCGACGGGGATTTTCTCCAAAATTATCGATCTGCCCGCTTGGGATATCACTGGTTACCGCACCTGGGTGGCGGCATTGGTGCTGTTTGCCTGGGTCTGGTGGCGCGAGCGTAACATCGGCCTGCAAAGCGCGCGCGATTACGGCCGCATGTTGGTGCTGGGGTTGTTACTCGCGCTGCATTGGGTGACTTTTTTCTACTCCATGCAGGTCGCCAATATTGCGGTGGGCATGGTCTCGCTGTACGCCTATCCGGTCGTCACTGTATTTCTTGAACCCTGGATCAAGCGCACCAAGCTCGACTGGCGCGATGTGGTGAGTGGCTTCCTGGTGCTGGTCGGTATCTATTGCCTTGTCCCCGAATTTGATGTGAGTAATAACCTCACCCAAGGCGTCATCTGGGGCGTGATTTCGGCACTCACCTTCGCGGTGCGCAACCTGTTGTTAAGCCATTGGTTCAGCGGCCAAACCGCAGCGCGCTCTATGAGCTACCAGGTGCTGATAGTCGCACTGCTAATGACCCCGGTGTTATTACTGTCGCCGCATCAACCCAGTACCCACGATTGGTGGTTGCTCCTCTGCCTGGGCGTAGTATTTACCGCCTTCACCCACACCCTGTTGGGCTATGCGTTGCGTTATCTGAAAGCGAAAACGGTCGGTTTGGTGGCCTGTTTGCAGCCCGTGTATGCGGTGATTTACGAAATCGCCATATTGCACACCTATCCTGAGCCGAGCACCCTTATCGGCGGCAGCATTATTATGGCCGCTGCCCTATATGAATCGGTGCGTGAGCACAATAAAGCCAACGCCTTGTTGTAGATTGCGCACCTAATCCCTGGGGGGGATCTATGAGTGACTCCTTGATGCCGGTGGTATTTGTCCCGCACGGCGGCGGACCAATGCCGTTGCTGGGCGATGTTAATCACCTTGAACTTACACGATTTATGCGGTCGCTAGCAGCCGACTTGCCCCGCCCGCAGGCGATAGTTGTGGTCACTGCCCATTGGGAGGAGGAAGTGGTTAGCATCACCCACTCAGCTGCGCCGGGCATGATGTATGACTACTACGGTTTCCCGCCCGAGAGTTATGAGTTTGACTATCCTGCCCCCGGCGAGCCAGCGCTCGCGAAGCAAATCCAGCAGTTGCTGCAAGCGCAGAATAGAGAAGCGCGCCTGGATAACCAGCGCGCTTATGATCACGGGACTTTTGTGCCGCTGATGCTGATCTATCCCGCCGCCGACATTCCTGTAGTGCAGCTCTCGCTGCTCGCCTCACTCGACCCTGCCGAGCACATTGCTATAGGCAAAGCGCTCGCGCCTCTGCGGGAGCAGGGCGTGTTGATTGTTGGCTCGGGGATGTCGTTTCACAATATGCGCGCATTTTTCTCCTCCGACCCTGCGATCCAAGGCAAAAGCAAAACCTTCGATGACTGGTTGACGCAGACCCTCACCGCATCCGATTTAACTCATCAGCAGCGTGAACAGCGTCTGCGCGATTGGGCCGCAGCGCCAAGCGGACGTTTTTGTCATCCGCGTGAAGAACACTTACTTCCCTTACTTGTCTGTTGGGGAGCCGCAAGCGAATACTCCGCCGTAGCAGAGCAAAATTTCCACGGCCTGTTGTTTAATACATTTATCTCCGGTTATCTCTGGCGCTAGGCTGATCAGCGGCTGCGGCGCATTTTTTAAAAGCTTGGCTACACTCAATGGATACTTGAATCGTGTTGAGTGCTAGCCATGAAAAAAATTCTTGTGGTTGAAGACAGTGAAATGGTGATGAAAATATTGCGCCACCTGGTGCAAAGTTCATCCTTGCGTTATGAGGCTGTCTACGCGGCCACCCTCGCCCAAGCAACTTCTGCCTACGAACAACATCCACAAGATTTTTTTGCTGCATTGGTCGATTTGAATTTGCCGGATGCGCCCGACGGCGAAGTAGTGGATTTTACCCTGAGCAAAAAAATCCCCACTATTGTGCTCACCGGCAGTTATGACGAAAAACGACGCGAGCAATTATTCAGTAAAGGCATAGTGGATTACGTGACTAAAGAAGGGCGTTACGCTTACAGCAAAGCTGTGGCTATGATCACTCGCCTGGAAAAAAACCAGCAGATTAAAGTGTTGGTGGTGGATGATTCGGATATGTCGCGCAAACATATGGCGAATTTATTTCGTCGCCATTTGTTTCAGGTGGTAGAAGCGGTAGACGGTGTTGATGCAATCAAAGTGTTGCTGGAAAATCCCGACATCAAATTGCTAATCACCGATTACAACATGCCGAAGATGGATGGCTTTGAATTGGTTCGCAACCTGCGTTACAAGTATGACAAAACAGATTTGATTATGATCGGTGTGTCGGGCGAGAGCAGTGAGGCGCTTTCAGCCAAGTTTATCAAGCACGGCGCCAATGACTTTTTGCGCAAGCCGTTTCACCCAGAAGAATTTTACTGCCGCATTATCCACAATATTGAATCGCTCGAACTGGTTGAGCAGATTACTTACAACGCCCAACGCGATCACCTGACCGGCCTTTTTCATCGCTCCTACTTTTTTAATGCAGCGCGCGAGCTGTACAAAAGTGCACAGGAAAAAGCCGCTCCTTTATCCATGGCAGTTATTAATGTTGACGACTTTCGGGAAATCAACGAGCGCCATGGCAATGGCTGGGGGGATGTAGCGCTCAAACATATTGCAGCCAGCTTGCACAATATGCTCGGGCGTTTTTTGCTGGCGCGCGCGGACAGCGATGATTTTTATGTGCTTATGCCAGGGCTCGACCACGAAAAAGCAGCTGCACTCTTAAGCAAGGTCAAACAGTTGTTGGCGGCGGAAGATTTCGTGATTAACGGCGAAGCGGTGCGCTTTTATTTCAGCGCCGGTGTGACCAGCCAAATGCAGCAGAGTCTGGATAAACAAATCGCCCAAGCCAACATCTACTTACGTCGTGCAAAAGAAGCGGGCGGCAATATGATTGTGGATGATGGTGACGCGGACGATAATTAGTGCAGTAACAATTGGCAGGCTATAGCGGTACCTGCTGTTTGACTTCTTTCACCCAGTAAAGCGTCGCGCCCGCTACTGCGATAGGCGTTACAAAAATATTCAGTACCGGCACCATGCTGCCCAATAAAATAATCCCGCCGTAGGAAAAGCTGGTTAATTTCTGTGAGTTCAAACGGCGGCGTAGTTCCTTGAAGCTCAGTTGATGGTTGTCGGCCGGGTAATCTGAATATTGCACTGCCATGCACCAACAGCTCCAAAGTGCGCCTATCACCACACCCAATAAGTTAGCGCCGGGAATAAAAAATAGCACTGCAAAAACAAGCAATACCAAAATGCCGCGGCTCACAAAATACCAAAGTTTCACTGTCTCGCGCTGTAAAGTGCGCGGTATCAATTGCCCCCAAGGCTCTTCGGGTGGTGCAACCCCGGTCAATTGGGTTTCTATTTTTTCCGCCAATAAACCAAAAAAAGGTGCGGCCAAAAAATTGGTGATGATATTAAAGCTGTAGCCGTAAATGACTAAAAATACAAAGGCGACAATCGGCCAGAGTAACCAGGCAAACCAATCCAGCCAGTTGGGCGACCTTTCCAGCACTTGCGCAAAAAAATCGCCAAAGGCGTGAAAGAGCGCGATGGTCACTAAAACAAAAATAACCAGGTTGATGAGTAGCGGAATCAGAATAAAGCGGCGAAATCCCGGTTTTACAATGAGCCGCGCACCGGCAAAAAAATAATCGATTGCTGTAGCGGGAGAGCCCTGCATGGGTATTTACCTTTTCAATCGGTTCAGCAGCCAGTCGCCAGTGGCGAACAGGGCACCGGCTATAGCACCGTAAACGTGGGACTCAACCGCAATCGTCACCGGAATCAATTCTTGTAAATCTGTCGCCTGGTAACCTGGCAAATTTTCCTGAATAAGTTTTGCAACCAACAGAATTAATCCGCCCGCTTTTATCCACAACGGATAAGCGCGGGTTTGCAGCAGGCCTGCAACTATCAAGCCGTGGATTGCGCCGGATAAGCCCGCATAAGGTGAATACTCCGGGCTAAACACCAACACCCCTACACCAACACCCAGGCAGCACCAGAGCACCAGCAGGGTGTATTGTTTGAGTGCGACATCGTTAAAGAAGGCAAGGCTGCACAACAAAAATGCCGCTATGTTCATCAGCGTATGCGCCCAGCCAAAATGCACAAGGTTGGCGGTGAGCAAGCGCCAGTATTCACCCTCGGCGACCTTGGCGGATTGGAGGCTGAGCAGTGGTAAGGATGCTTGTTCAAATGCCGTGAGTAACAGCATCAGGCCACTCAGTGACAAGCATAAATAAAAACCGGGTGATGCATTAATTTTTTGCATGAATCAATTTTTTGCAGCGATTTACTCAGCGTTTTGATGGCGCAGGGCAGGTGGAATCGCGCACGATTAATTGTGGATAAAAACCTTCGCTTTCAACATCGCGTTTATTGCGGATGGTGTCTATTAACAGCGCGGTTGCGCGTTCGGCAATGGCGGGGTTGGGTTGCTGCGCCGTAGTTAAATTGGGCCAGGCTTGCCGCGAGAAGGGGCTGTCTTCGAAGCCGACAATAGAAAGTTGCTGCGGTACTTCTACACCCTGGATACGTGCAGCGAACAGAGTGCCTGCGGCGATTTCGTCGTTACAGGCAAATACGGCCGTGGGTTTTAAATTGGAGGACAATAATTGGCGCGTGCGTTTTACTCCGGATTCAAATGAATATTCACCCGGCAGGATTAATTTTTTATCGAGCACAATTTTATTCGCCTTGAGTGCAGCCTTGTATCCTTCCAAGCGTTCACCACTGGATTTATGCGCTTCTTCACCGCCCAAAAAAGCGATGGCTTTATGCCCTAAGTCGACCAGGTATTGAGTAATTTTGTAAGCCGCAGTGCGGTCGTCGATAAATACGCAGGGGCCTTTTTTATCGGGCGCTTGCGCGCCGGAAAGAATGCGCACAAACGGAATCTTGCGTTTGCCGAGTGCAGTTAATACTTCGGGCATCTCCGACATTGGCGGCGTCAACACCAGCCCGCCGACCTGGCTGCGATCAATCATATTGAGCACTTCATCGATAATGTCATCGGCTTTGGAATTGCAGGGGTGGATTACCAGTTCATAACCCTGGCGACGGCACTCGCCCAAAATTCCCTTCTGCATATCGATCACGTAGTTGCTGTTGGGATTATCGTAAATAAAACCGATTGAGGATGCCGCGCCGCGCAGTAATCGCGCCGATAAATTTGGTTGGTAATTCAGGGTTTTGACGGCCTGCATGACTTTGTCTTGCAGTTCCTGGCCGACGGTACCTTCTTTGTTGATGACACGCGAGACGGTTTTAAAAGAAACACCGGCGAGTTTGGCAACATCTTTGATAGTGGCTTTGGCTTTAGGTGCGTGTTTATCGACACTGTTTTTCATATGTTATTAGGCTTTTCTGGCAATAGGTTATAAACAGCTGTTTACAGTATGTTGCTAGGGTAGAGGTTAGGCTACCCAAGCGCAATGATTTCGCGGCGATGCGTTTTTATTTGCCGCGAACACACCAGATAGGCAGCGATTTCGCAACGATTTGGTAACAAAAGGGCTTGTTAATGCAATTGTATGGCGCAAGGTTGTGTAAAGTATTTTGCGACAAACAAATCCAGTGGCAACATAGTCTATGGTTAAGGAGTATTCGGTCGCACCGGGATTGTGAAAAAAAAATAAACATCACAAAAATAGGGGTATCCCAATGAAAAAAATAATCGGCATCCTGTGTTCCTGTTTTCTGGTGAGTGCTACACCTGCGCTCGCGCAACATAAATTGCAGCAACTGTGGATGACTCCTGATTTACCCACGCCTGAGTCAGTTCTCTACGTGCTCGAAAAAAAAACCAGTTACCTGTTTGTCAGTTTGATTGATGGGCAGGGCGATGCGGTTGATGGTAAAGGTGGTATTGCCAAGCTGAGTATCGAGGGCAAGCCGATCGATAAAGAGTGGGTCACCGGGCTCAATGCGCCCAAGGGCATGGCAACTTATAAAAACCACTTGTACGTTGCCGACCTGACGGAGGTGGTAGTGATTGATATCGAGGAACAGGAAATCGTCAAGAAGATTCCCGTCGCAGGTGCAGTGTTCCTCAACGATGTCACCGTGAATTCCAGCGGAGTGGTGTTTGTATCCGATACCCGCACCAACAAGGTTTACCGGATCGATGAAACCGGTACGCCCAGCGTTTATCTGGAAAACATCAGTAACGCCAATGGCCTGAAAGCATTTGGCTCCAACCTGATTGTCGGTGCCGGCCCAGAGCTGTTGCTGATCGGCCCGGACAAAAAGCCCCTCACCTATGCCAAGGGCTTTGCCCAGGGTATTGACGGTATAGAGATGACCACCAAGCGTGGGGAGTTTATCGTTTCCTGCTGGGCCGGTTTGGTGTACTACGTTTTTAGCAGCGGCAAAATTGAATTGTTACTCGATCTGCAAGCGCAAAAAATTAACACGGCCGATTTGAGTTTTGACCCTAATACCCAACAGGTATTTGTGCCGAATTTTTTTAAGAATTCGGTTACTGCCTACCAGTTGGAATAGCAAATTTATGTGACTTATCGGGTATCTAAGGGGAATATAGCTGAAGTTAGCGCTAACATTTTGTTGGCCGCTTCCTTTCACTTGCCGATGGCATTGCTACACTAACCAGCTCCAAGCCGCTGTGTACCAGCTGCTTTGCTCAGTAGTCGCGCCATTGTTAGACAGGAATATCTCGTGCGTTTTGACCTAGATCGGAGTCTGAGTACTACCCTGCCGGAGCGGTGCGTGCAAGCACCTAATCCCTTTATCCGCATATCCGCCGGGATGGCGCAGTTCATCTGCCTGCTGTTCCTGGCCACATACCTGTTGGTGCCCAAGGTAAGTGCGGCGCCGGAGCCGGCGCGCGAGCCCCGTTCCCAACCGCTGAATTATTCGTTTCGCCATGTATTGCCCGACCAGGTTGCCGGCATTGGTTATATCAACGCCATCGCCCAGGATGCCGAAGGCTTTATGTGGTTTGGCGGTGCTAACGGCCTGGCGCGTTACGACGGTTACAACCTGGTGATTTTCCGCAGGGATGAAAAAGATCCTCACAGCCTGAGCAATGATTACGTCAATGACATCCGCCTCGCCGCCGATGGCAGCTTGTGGATCGCCACTCGCAAAGGGATCAATCACTACGATGCCCGGCTCAACCGCTTCACCCGTTACAGCGTGCCGGCCGCTGCCGCAGAGGCGATCAGTGGCGATGATGTGATGGCCATTGAACAGACCCCTGATGGCCGCCTCTGGCTGGCAACGCGCGCCGGTCTTTACAGTTTTTCCCCCGCTGAGACTCGCTTCCAGCATCACCCGCTGGGCGATACCGGGGGCGCAGGTAGTGACGGTCTCTTATGGGCAGTGGTCAGGGATCACCAGGGCATGTTGTGGATTGGGCATCAGGACCGCGGCATCACTCGCTATGACCCGGCCACAGGCGCCAGCCGCCGGTACCAGGAGGAGCAAGGGTTGGGCTTTGAGGATATCCGCGAACTGTACGTGGATTCGTCCAACAATCTCTGGGTGGGCAGCTATGGTGCTGGCCTGTTTACCCTGGACACCAAACGCGAGCGCTTTGTCGCGGTCAAGCATGACAACCAGGAAAAAAGCGCGGTCGTCTGGTCAGTATTGGAAGACCGCTCCGGCAATCTCTGGGTGGGCGATGGCAGCGCGGTCTACGTGCACGCTCCGGGCGCCAAAAAATTCCGGCGCTTTAGCTACGACGAAGCCAATCCCTCGTCGCCGGGCAATTTTGTCGTCAACAAACTGTTTGAAGACGCCGCCGGCGATATCTGGTCGGGCTATTTTCCCGCCGGGATAGATGTGGTCGACCGCCAGGCGTCCATTTTCAATAACTACCGCTACAGCGCCACTGATCCCAACACTGTGACCGAAGGCGGGGTACTTTCGGCGGTGAAAGATGAGCGCGGCAACCTCTGGATTGGCGCCGGTTATGGCCTGAACTATTTTGAGCCGGAGAAGCAGAAATTCACGCGCTACCGCTACGACCCTAACAACCCGGCCAGCATGGGCGGTAACACCGTGCTCTCCATCGCGATGGGCGTGGATCGGCAATTGTGGTTGGGTATTTTGTCCGGCGGGCTCAACCGCCTGGATATGGATAGCGGCAAGTTTATCCATTATCGCCCCGATGCCAGTAACCCTAACGCAATTCGCGGGCGCGAGGGCTGGTCGGTTATCCGCGACCAACAGGGCTATATCTGGATTGCAACTGAAGAGGGGTTAAACCGCTACGACCCGGCAAGTGATTCTTTCCGCTATTTCGTGCCCACCCCGGAGCAGCTCGATGGCGATAAGCTGCTCTACGCGCGGGTGGTCTATCAGGACAAGCAAGGGAATATCTGGGTGGGTGGTATTCGCGGCCTATACCGGTTTGATCCGCAGCGCGAAACCTTCACCCGCTATCACCACGTTGAAAATGACCCGACCAGTTTGAGTGCCGATTTTGTCCTGGCTATCTACGAGGATAGCCGTGGCCGTTTTTGGGTGGGCACCGACGGCGGTGGTATTAATTTACTGGATCGCGCCACCGGCAGGTTTACCGCATTTGCCAGTAGCGATGGCCTGGCTGATGACGTGGTGGCCGGCATTATGGAAGACCCCCAAGGCTACCTGTGGCTGGGCACGCAAAAAGGGATAGCGCGCTTTGATGTGGAGAAAAAGCAATTCCGCAATTTTGACAAGCGCCATGGCCTGAACGACAACATGTTCAACCGCAACACCCCGCTGGTGATGGATGGCGGCGAATTATTTTTTGGCAATAGCAAAGGGTTTGTGGTGTTTGACCCCGCAGCTATCACCACCAACGAATATTCCCCGCCCGTGGTGTTTACCAATTTGTTGATCCTCAATAAACCTGTCGAAGTTGGCGTGGCCGATTCG
>DATIDX010000272.1:0-10572 GCA_035456025.1 Cellvibrio sp.
GGTCGTACAGACGCAAGTCTTCCTCGGCGTTTTTGAGTTGCGCGCGGGTTTCCTGCAAGGTGCCTTCGGCTTGCGCCAAGCGGACTTTATAAGTCGCAGGATCTATCTCGGCCAGTAAATCGCCGGCTTTTACGCGCTGGCCTTCCTCAAACAAAATGCGCAGCAATTGGCCATCGGCGCGGCTGCGCACCGTCACCGTATTGAGCGGCGTCACGCTGCCAATGGCTTTGATGTGTACCTTTAAATCTTCTTTGGTCACCTTCACCACATGCACGGGGGTTGGGCCCATCCAGGGGTTGGGTGGCGGCGGCTTTTTTTCTGCTACTGTGCGGAAGCCGAAAAACCAGATCAATAACAACACAACAATAAGGGCAATGCCCGCTAACCAGCGTTGGCCGCGCGACAGTCGTTCCAGGGGTAGACGCATGAAAAAATCCGCAAATCAAATTGGTCGATAAGTGAAGTAGATAAGTTCGGCGCGGCAGTTATAACCGCGCAGCCCATTTTTTATCTTATTAACACAGGAGCCTAGAGGCCGTGATATAAGCCCGCAACCGTTTTTACATTTCCCGACGTTTGGTTACAGACGCAATCTAAAGGCAATTTGCCTGCCACTTACCGGTATCGTAAAAGCCGTGGATTGGATAGAGTTGTTCGCCGCTACGCACTTGGCGCTGATTATTTTTGCGCAATTGCTGGTGTTTTTTGATCACTTTTGCTGTGGTTCCAGTCGCAGCTAAGCCTGGGGCATTGCCGGTTATTTCAAAGACCTGGACGGCCATTTGTTTGAGGTCGATTTTGAAGAGGCTTGGGCGTTTGATGACGAGCACCGGTTGGTGGTGGATAAGATGAACCCGGGCAATGTGATTTAAGGCAATGTAAAAAAGCGTTGCGCCAGTGTCGGGGCGCAGCCGCTTTAACTCTCCAGCCAGTTCCCGCCCGTTAATTGGTGGGCGAATAAGCGCCGATGGTTTTGTTCAATGGGCTGAACAAATACTGTTTGTAGTCATTGGGGAGGGTAGTGATAAACGGATTTTCCATTCTGATAAAGTGGCGCTCGCTCAATTTGGCGCGCCGCATATCTGCCTCGTGGAAGCTGCGCCACAACTCCAGGTAAGAACCGTCTTTGTAAGCTATCTCGATGCCTTCCTGAATACGCTCAAGTAATGCCTTGTTGTGTTTATTGGTAAAGATAAATTTGGGCAGCGGATAATAGAGCGCGAGTTTGTTATCCAATTGCAAATCGGCACTTTTCTCCGCGCGCAGGTCATGGAAATATTCTGTCGGGCTTGGGCAAAAAATATCGACGCGGCCGGCCTGGGTCATTCGAAACAGGCTGGTGATGTTCGAGCCCTCGACTATCTGCAAACCGTGATGCTGGAGAATTTTGGCATCCACCCACCCCGCACCCACGCCCAACTTAAATGCTTTTAGCTGCTGCAGGTTGTTGATCTGTTGCACCTGGGGGACAAGCTTCTTATTGGCGTAGCAGATGCGATAACTCAGCGCGCCCAACTCAATCGGGAAGGGGATAAAGATCAGGTTGCCGCTTTTCAATAAGGCGTCTTCAAAACTCAGCAGCATGACGAAATTGTCGTAGATGTTTTGCTCCAGCGCCGCTATCGCATGGGTGCGGGAGATGACATCGATCGGCACCATTTCGAACTCGCCCGTTTTCTGGCGGGTTTTTTCCAATGCCAGTTGCAGCACCAGTTGTTCAAAGGTTTTGCGGTTAGGGTCGCCAAACTCCTGGCGTTTGTGGGTCACAATCAGTGTTTCAGCTTGATCGGTAGCCGGGGGCTCATAGGCCGCAGCGGGGGATTGTGCATGAGTGACGGTGGCCAGTGCGGTGACCATGAGTATCCAGATAAATCTATGCATTTAACGCCTGGCGGTAGTGTTTGAATTCGGGTTCCGGGGCAGAAGTCCTGCTTATGTAATAGCTTTAACCGGTTTGTCTGGAGAGTTTAGGTGAAGTATGGATTTCAGCTAGTGGGCGCGGCGAGTTTAGCGCACAACTCTGTTAACTCGGTTGGCTTTTTACCACAGTCAGTTGGGGGATGGGGGAAGTGGCAGTGATTTGTTTTGAAAGGGTAAGGTGCGTCCATGCGCACAATGATGGTCATACCTTTGCGTCATTATGGTGTTCCGTGATTCATATCGCTAATGTCCATACACGCATGTGATTTGAATCGAGTAACCATCTCCTGACGGTCAAGCTATAGATGCTAATAGCCAGTCCTGAATGATTAGCAGCGCAATAATGTCCTGCAGGCTGTTCCGGTTCAGTGCGCGAGCACACATAAAGTGGGTAAAACTAAAAACTTATTTAAATCTCAGTTTTGTACGGCATGTTTTTCCGGATTGGGAGGTGGCGATTTGTATGCGGGCTGTGTGTTGTCGCGTACAGAATTTGGTCTGCATGCGCCGCAGAATCAGGGTGTGAAAAGTGGTGCGGAACTGGGGACGGATAATTTCCTGAGCGAGTGTCCGCAAGCAATTAATACACGCTGTGCTGCGGAGACTTATTATGTTGGCTACTCAATATCCACACTTGGTTTTACTGCCTGGACTTTTGACTGATTTTCGCTTGTGGCAACACCAGACGGCCGGGCTTGCGGACATAGCCCACGTGTCCGTGGCCGATTTAACCAAGGGCGAGACCATTGCGCAGATGGCTGCCCAGGTGTTGGCCAGTGCGCCTATCGAACGTTTCGCCTTGGCCGGTTTGTCGATGGGCGGCTATGTTGCGCTGGAGATAATGCGCCAGGCGCCGGAGCGGATCCTCGCACTCGCATTGCTCGACACCAGTGCCCGGCCGGATACCCCCACTGCAATTGAGAATCGCGAAGCTGCCATAGAACAGGCCGAAACCAATTTCCAGGAAGTGATTGACGATTTAATGCCGAAGCAATTGCATCCGGCCCATCTGGACGATCCGTTATTGGTGGGTACGCTCACGGAAATGGCGGCCAGCCTCGGCAATAAAGTTTTTATTCGCCAGCAGCGCGCAATTGCGGCGCGTATCGACAGCCTGCCATTTTTGCCGCAGATTAAATGCCCGACGTTAGTCCTGTGTGGGCGCGAGGATGCGATTACGCCCTTGGGAGTGCATCAGGAAATGGTGTCGGCGATTCCAAACTCGGGTTTGGTAATCGTGGATGAATGCGGTCATTTGTCTTCGCTTGAGCAACCTACGCGCGTCAACGAAGCCCTGGCGCAATGGCTGGGGCAAATTGAATTGGATGGTCAATAAAAATTCAGGGCAGCGTTAATTTTTCTCAGTACCTCGATTTTTCCCTACCAATACGCATCCAATTCACATCTAATACGTACGTTATGGCACAGACGAATTTTAAAGTGACCGCCATGCTACCGCTAATGTTGGCTAAGCGGGGGTAGTGTGGTGATGCGTGTAACCAACCGGGAGGAAAATTTTATGATCCTTGATGAGGCAGATATTCTTAATGCCCGCATCTTGATTGTCGATGACCAGCTCAACAATGTGCAATTGCTGCAACAGTTGCTCACCGAAGTTGGCTACACAGGTGTAACCACGACCACCGATCCGCGCCAGGTATGCGCGCTGCATTACAAACATCGTTACGATTTAATCCTGCTCGATTTGCAAATGCCCGAAATGGATGGTTTTGAGGTGATGGAAGACCTGAAAGCTAACATCGACGATGGCTATCTCCCCGTTATAGTGCTCACTGCCCAACCCGCTCACAAGCTGCGTGCGTTGCAAGCCGGTGCCAAGGATTTCATCAGCAAGCCATTTGACCTGGTAGAGATCAAGACGCGGATCAACAATATGTTGGAAGTGCGTTTGCTCTACAAAAAGCTGGAAAATTACAGCCACTCGCTGGAGGCTACAGTGGCCGAGCGCACCGCAGAATTGCGCGCGAGCGAGGCCCGCTACCGCAGCCTTACCGAACTCGCGTCTGATTGGTATTGGGAGCAGGACGAGACTGGTCGCTTCACCAAGGTGTCCGGCCCGGTGCTGGATATGCTCGGTATAGGTATGGATGCCCAGGACGGCGAAGCCAGCCGCGCTGCCGGTTGGGATGCATCCGAACGCGCCCAGTTGCACGCCAGTATCGCGGCGCGTCAGCCGTTTATCGATTTCCCCTTCAGTCGCGTCGCGCCCGATGGTTCGCGCCAGCACTACCGCGTCAGCGGCGAGCCGGTGTTTGACGAATCCTGCCATTTCATTGGCTATCGCGGCATAGGTGTCGAGTGCAAACCCATGGTACAGAGCGATGCGCGTATCAAAACTGTCACTGGTTAAAACCCGCCGCCTTGCCCCGCCGGCGCAAGATTCAGCGCAGCATCCCCAGTTGAATCACCTGTTGCGCGCCTTACCTGAGCAGGATTTTGCAGGCTTGGGCGATCACTTGGAGTTGGTGTATTTACGCCTCGGCGACATGCTCTATGAACCGGGTAAACCCTTGCAGCATGCCTATTTCCCTACTACCGCGATAGTGTCGCTGAATTACGTAACGGCGGCCGGCACCTCGGTTGAAACTGCTGGCGTCGGCAATGAAGGTATGGTGGGTATTCCACTGTTTATGGGGGGCAACACCACCCCGGGATCCGCTGTGGTGCATACGGCCGGTTACGCCTATCGCGTGGAGCGCGCGCTGCTCAAGCAAGAATTCAGCCGCGCGGGCGGTTTGCAGCAATTGCTGCTGCGCTATACCCAGGCACTGGTCACCCAGATCTGCCAGAACGCCGCCTGCAATCGCCACCATTCGGTGGAGCAACAATTGAGCCGCTGGCTGCTGCTGACCATGGATCGCATTGCCTCCGGCCAGGTGGTGATGACTCAGGAATTGATGGCCAATATGCTGGGGGTGCGGCGTGAGAGCGTCACGGCTGCTGCGTCCAATTTGCAGGCCGCCGGGTGCATCAGTTATCGCCGCGGGCATATTTCCGTGCTCAATCGTGAAGCACTGGAAAACCGCGCCTGTGAATGTTATGCGATGGTAAAAAAAGAATTGCAGCGGCTAATGGGGGAACGGCAGGTTGATCGGCAATAACCTGCAGTTTTTCCCCGCCGAAATTGTTTTGTAGTTTACTTCCAAGTGTACGTCAGCGTACCGACCGCTTCCCGCTGCGGCATTAGGCTTGCCCTATCCCCTGTGACTGGCGAGGGCGACTATGCCGAATCTTCCCACCCACGTGCTGCTGATTGAAAACAATCCCGCTGATGCGCAGTTGATCCTGGACGCCTTGGCGAATGCCAATGACGCCTTTCAGGTCGAGTGGGTGCAATCCCTCACTGATGCGCTGGAATATTTAACCCAAGCAAGCCCGGAAGTGATTTTGCTGGATCTCACCTTGCCCGACGGCGCGGGGTTGGACGCCTTCGATCGGGTGCTGGCTGCCGCACCGCGCGGGCTAATCCTGGTATTGAGTGCCGGAGTTGACGACGACTTACTGCGCGAGACCATGAAGCGCGGTGCCCAGGATTATTTCGCCAAAGGCCATATAGATGCGCATTGGCTGCCGCGCGCGCTGAATTACATCGTCGATGGCAAGCGTTCGCGCCGCGCGCTGCTCGATAGCGACGAGCGATTCCGCGCGATGAGCGATGCATCGCCGCTGGGAATTTTTGTGTCCGATGCGCAGGGTAATTGCATTTACACCAACGCGGCTTACCTGCGCATCATCGGGCAGACGCTGGAGCAAACCCTGGCTACCCATTGGACCAGTGTCATCCACCCGGATGATCGCACACAAGCGGTTGCTGACTGGGGCGCGGCGGCTTACAACCAAGCGCCGTTCGTGGCCGAGTTGCGCTTCTTGCGCAGGGATAAATCGGTGGTCTGGACCCGCGTGAATGCCACCGCCATTCGCGAAGATGACAACCAACATAAATCGCACGCGCATGCGCCCCGCGGCTATGTGCAAATAGTCGAGGACATTAGCGACCGCAAAACCATCGAGCTGATTTTGCGCGTATCGGAAGAGCGGGTTTATGAACAGCACGAGCGCGCGCAGGTTACGCTCAATTCCATTGGCGACGGGGTGCTGACCACCAATCTCGCCGGTAAAGTCAGCTATCTCAATCGCGCCGCTGAAGCCATGACCGGCTGGTCATTGATAGATGCCTTGGGTCGGCCGCTGGAAGATGTATTTAATGTCATCGATGCTGAGACCCGCATGACCATATTGGAGCCGATCAACAGCGTGTTTAAAGCCGGTGCGCCCGTCAAATTGCCCGCGAATTGTTTACTCGTGCGGCGCGACGGTAGCGAATCGCCCATCGAAGATTCCATCGCACCTATCCACAACCGCGACAACGAAGTCACCGGTGCTGTCATTGTATTTCACGATGTGAGTGAGACGCGCGCTATGGCGCAAAAAATGCTGCACTTGGCGCAGCACGATTTTTTAACAGGCCTCGCCAACCGCGCGCTGCTGACTGAGCGATTGGCGCGCGCGCTGGGGTTGGCTAAGCGTAAGAAAAAGCAGGTCGCGCTGCTGTTTATCGATCTCGATAACTTTAAAAAAATAAACGATTCGCTCGGTCACGCTGTGGGCGACAAATTGCTGCAGTCAGTCGCGACTCGCTTGCAAGAAGCGGTGCGCACCACGGATACCGTGTGCCGTCAGGGGGGCGATGAATTTGTGATACTGCTGACCGAGATTGAACAGCGCAAGGATGCGGCGCAGGTCGCTGAAAAATTAATTGCTGCATTTGCGCGCCCGCATGTCATCAATGGGTGCGAATTGGCGATCACGCTGAGTGTGGGGATAAGTGTATATCCCGATGATTGCACCGATGTTGAGAGCGCATATCAGCATGCCGATGAAGCCATGTATCAAGCGAAGAAGTCGGGCAAAAATAAATTTCGTTTTTTTGAGCTGTATGCGCCTGCGCCCCAAGTCAGCCGCGTTTCGTAAAATCGCGCAAGCGATGCGTTTTGTTCGCTTGCGCACTGACCCAAGGCGCGCGGCGTTGCAATCTGGAGTCTCATGAATTGGAGGTCAGTATGAAGAACGACTCAGATACTTTGCGCAACCAGGCAATCGATCATTTAGAACAGGGCGCAGTTACCGCCGGCTACTCAGCTAATTTGTCGGAAGTACTGTATTTTTTAAATGAAGCGCTGGCCACCGAACTTGTGTGCGTTATGCGCTATCGCTCGCATCATTTTATGGCGCGCGGGATTCACGCCAAAGGGATTGCGCAGGAATTTTTAGTGCACGCCAATGAAGAGTTATCCCACGCCGATATGATCGCTGCGCGTATTGTGCAGTTAGGTGGCGAGCCGAATTTTTCGCCCGAAGGACTTAACGCCCGCAGTCACGTTGAATTCGCCGCCACACATTCGCTCGCGGATATGATTCGGGAAAACCTCATTGCCGAGCGGATTGCGATTGATAGTTATCGTGAGTTGATCCAATACCTTGGCGATAAGGATCCCACTACCAGCCGCATGCTGAAAGAAATCCTCGCGACTGAAGAGGAGCATGCTGATGAGCTGTCTGATTGGCTTGATGATTTTCCATCTACAGAACAAAACGTTGCGCACTAATATTATCGGAGGAAGTCATGTCTATTCCACGCGGATTAAAAGCGGCTTTAGCGATAATGGGCCTGTTGTTTCTGGCATTTCTTGTATATGGTTTTACCACTGATTGCCCAAACACAGCAGGTTATTTTTTCTGCTCAGAATCTGAGCGGCGCGACTTGCGACAATAAATTCCTCGAAAAAATTTAAAAATTATTCAGGTTATATTCAGATTAATGAGCATTCCATTAGTGTGAATATAACCTGATGTCATTTGCGATTAATTAAAATTCTTTACGCGCATTCTCTGCCTTTTTTTCTCGCTTGGCTGCCTGTTTCTCTTTAGCAGTTTTGGCCGCTGGTTTTTTTGTTTCCTTCTTGCTGTCTTGTGCTTTACTCATGGCGATTTTCCTCGGTAAGTGGAGTGGAAATGAATGGGCACTGCATCACAAGACTACAACCAAGTTCGTCAGAAATACACCTGGCAGTAGCTTAAAAAAATCATAGATGCAAACAGTGTCATTAATAATGAGCGGCTTTACTCAGTTCGTTAGCGCACGGAGCTGTACACTTGTTTGGTAGTAATCTGTATCTCCCTTCGCCTTCTTGTTATGAAGGAATTCCTGACCTGCTGTGGTTGGCGCCTCATACATTATAAGGATGTAATTTGGTCTACCTTCCGTTCATTTTTTAAGTGGATAAATGCATGACAAATATCAAGAGCTATACACCTGCAATGAAAAACAGAGTTGCTCAGGTTCTGGGCGATTCCCATGTGCTTAACCAACATGAATATGAATATATTCCCGCACATATTGTTAATACTCGCGGTGTGGGCGCTTATGGATTGTTTCAACTTTATGAATCACAAAGTGAATTTACCAAAGCCGATTTTTTGCAAAATCCGGATGTATCAACTTCCGTATTTGTGCATTTTTCAAGTGTAGCTGATGCGCGCGGAGTTATAGACAGTTTGCGCGGTTTTGCGGTGCGTTTTTACACCAAGGAAGGGCACTTCGATTTAGTCGGCAATAATATCCCGGTTGCTTTTGCGCAGGGTAAACCGCCGGTGCTTGCTCCAGTTCCCCACCAGGACACCCATTACGAGCTACCGCAGACTGCGTCGGCGCAAGATGTGTTCTGGAACGGTATCACCCGCTCACCCGAGTCCACGCACGCCATTATGTGGGCCATGTCGGATCGGGCCATTCCTCGCTCCGTCGCCATGATGCAGGGCTTCGGTGGCCACACATTTCGCTTTACTAACGAACAGGGAAAATCCTGCCTGGCCAAATTTCATTGGAAGCCCTTGATGGGCACTTATTCGCTGGTGTGGGATGAGGCCGTCAAACTCGCCAGCAAGGACGCCGATTTCCATCGTCGCCAGTTATGGGAGTTGATCGACCGGGGCCATTATCCCGAGTGGGAATTAGGCGTGCAGATTTTAGCGGAAGAAGATCAACACAAATTTAATTTCGATGTTCTTGATCCGACCAAATTGATTCCGGAATCGCTGGTGCCGGTGCGCATCATTGGAAAATTGCGCCTGAACCGCAATCCGGAAAATTATTGTGCGGAAACCGATCCTGTGGCGTTTTATTCCGGCCACCTTGTTCCCGGTATTGATGTGGCAATTGCCGATAGCAGCGAGGCCGAAAGCGCAGCCTCGGCCGGTGCAATGGTTGAAGATCATTATTCGCAGGCGGGGCTTTTTTGGCGCAGCCAATCGGTATGGGAACAAGAGCATATTGTCTCGGCTTTTTGTTTCGCCTTGGCCAAAGTCAGTGTGCCGGCAATTCGCGTGCGCATGCTTGCTAATTTGACCCAAGTTGATATCGCATTGGCGCAGCAAGTAGCCAAAGGTTTGGGTATGGAGTTGCCAGCCGCAACAGATTCTGCAGCGCATTTGCCCGATGCCGGTCTTCCCGCCACTGATCCAAGTTTGAGTTTGGTTAACAACAGCGATGAATTTATTGTTGGCCGGTGTGTAGCAGTACTGGTAGCGGAAGGCTTTGAAAGTGAGCGGTTGCTGGCGCTAAAAGAAAGCCTCGCTATTGGTGGTGCATCGCTAAAAATTATCGCCTCGCACCTGGGGGATGTGAAATCCAAAGAGGGGCGGAAATTCCAGGTGGACTACTGCTTATCCACCGTTGGCTCGGTGATGTTTGACGCCGTGTTCGTCCCTGGCGGACACCTCAGCGTTGAGGCTTTATGCAAAGAGGCGAACGCAGTACTTTTCGTCAAGGAAGCTTATAAACATGGCAAAGCGATCGGCGCTAGCGATGAGGGCGGCATGTTATTTACGCGCGCTGCACGTTCATCCATTTTGTCTGATCGCTTTAAGGGGCCGGGTGTGATTTCTGCGCCTTTTGGTTCTGATTCCGTGGTGTTTGTGCAGCAATTTATCAGTGCACTTGCGCGTCATCGCTTTTTTGAACGGTCGGATTTAGCAGGAATAGTGGCGTAAAGTTTTCGGTAATTTGGGGGTGGGTGCGATGGCGAACAGAACTCTAACGGTGCCCGGTTTAATGTCGAGTCACGTTCAGAGTTGTATCGTCAATGTCGAGTTGGTCGTGCTCTATTGAACGAATTTGTAGGCAATTAATGTTCAATTACTTTAATAGGAACTAATTATGCAAATCACATCAAGCAACTCAGCCGCCAATAGTAAACTTGCCGACGCTAAAGCCGAAGCATCCACCTCAGCTTCAGCGCTTGCCCGTGAATTCCGCAGCTTCGTGAGTGACGTGGAAGACCTGCTCAAAGCCACAACCAATTTAACTGGCGATGACTTAACTAAAGCGAAAGCAAAGTTAAATCAACGCATCGCCAGTGCAAAAGGTTCAGTGGAGGATGTGAGTGGTGTTATTGCAAGCCGCGCACGTAAAGCTGCAGAAACTACTGATACCTATGTGCATGAACAACCATGGACAGCTATAGGTGCGGGCGCAGCAGCGGGCGTTTTGATTGGTTTCTTGCTGTCACGTCGCTGGTAATCATTTTTCGGCACAAATTGTGCGGAAAAAATAAAAAAGATGCATTCGGTGGA
>DATIDX010000273.1:0-11119 GCA_035456025.1 Cellvibrio sp.
AGCCGCGAACTTGCCCGGTAACGCGTTGCAGACAGCACTTATCGAAGGCCGTTGTGAAAGCGAAGGGCTACGTGTGCGCAAAGATGGCTCGCGCTTTTGGGCCCATGTGATTATTGATCCTATTAGAAGTGATTTTGGAGCGCTCATCGGTTACGCAAAAGTCACGCGCGATATCACTGAACGCCGCAACGCCAATGAAGCGCTGCAAAAGGCGCAAGAGGCGCTTTTCCACTCGCAAAAACTGGAGGCAATCGGGAAACTCACCGGCGGTGTTGCACATGATTTTAATAATTTGCTCGGCGTTATTATGAATGGCCTGTTGCTGTTAAGAACAGACAATCCCAATCCGCAACACTTTAAAGTATTGGAGAGCATGGAGCGCGCAGTCAACCAAGGAGCCACCTTGACTCGGCAGTTGCTGACCTTTGCGCGCCAGCAACCCTTGGTGCAAGGGCGGCATGATCTGAATCGGGTATTGGCCTCGTTTGAATCGGTTTTGCGACGGGCGCTAACCTCTGGTGTCAGATTTGATATGCAGTTGGCACAATCGCTCGCACCGGTGCTGGTTGACGCGCAGCAATTTGAAGCGGCACTGCTCAACTTGTTTGTCAATGCGAAAGATGCCACCGACAACGGCGGCTTAATTACCCTAAAAACAGAAATGGTTGATCTTGCAGCATCGCAAGTTAACGAGCTTCCGGCCGGGCGTTATGTGAAAGTATCGGTGGCGGATACTGGCCATGGCATGCCGCCAGAAGTTATCAAAAAAGCCATTGAGCCGTTTTTCACTACCAAACCCGTAGGCAAGGGCACTGGCCTCGGATTAAGTCAGGTTTATGGGCTGATTAAACAATCCAGCGGCGACATCACTATCGAATCCAAAGTGGGGTTTGGTTGTACTATCGCACTCTATTTTCCGGCATTGGATACAGGGGCAGAAATGCCCTTAGTGCGGGAAGAAAATGAAAAAGTTCTCATAGTGGATGACCAACCCGATATCCTTGATATCGCAGTCGAACTATTTCGTACACTCGGTTATGAAGTGCTTTCAGCCAATAATGGTGAAGACGCGTTGCAAATTTTGCAGCGTGAACCGAATATCGATGTGCTATTTAGCGATGTGTTTATGCCGGGAATTAGCGGTATTGAATTGGCAACCCAGGCGCGCGCAATTCAGGCGGAAATAAAAATTATTCTGGCGTCGGGGTATCCTGATCCCGCGCTCAGAGCTAGCCACGCAAATTTGAATGAATTTGATTTTGTGGCCAAACCTTACCGCATATCCGATATAGTGAAAAAGTTACGCATGGCTTGATGCGATCTCCCCAGCGATAGAATGTCGCATTGTTTTTGAAACTTATCGCAGCATCAACCCCGCAGCGACTTGGTAGAAAAGATAGAAGCAAGCGGCTATTGCGATGGTGAATGACAATGTTCTGAGTTTATCTAAGTTGGTGAGATAAAAAATACCGTGTAATAATCGTGCGAATAGTACAACCACGGCGGCTTCCGCAAGATGTTCTACTTGAACACCTGATGCAACAACAGCAAGCAATGATGCGCTGTAAATAGCGAGCGCTTCCCACGCATTTTGCTGTGCTGCTACAGCGCGGGCGCCCACACCTTCAAGCTGAGTGTATTGGGCGCGTGGATTTTGATTGTCTACTTTGCCTAATTGTTTTTGTCTGAAATATCCTGAGATGACAGCCATCACATAGGGGATAACGCACAAGCATATGAGCACAAAAATCGCTGTTTTCATTTATTGAAGGCCGCCCGGTTTATTCGTTGACGATCATTTGGAAACCGCCAAAAATCATGCGTTTGCCATCAAAGGGCATAGTGCTCATATCCATACGTGGATCTTCGCCGGATTTTTTCATACCTTGATCGCGGGTTGCGCGATCTGGCCATAGAATCCAGGAAAAGACTACCGTCTCGTTAGGTTCGCATTTGACTGCCATAGGAAAAGACGTAACTTTTCCCTCGGGAACATCATCGCCCCAACACTCAACGACTTTTAGGGCGCCGTATTCTTTAAAGACACCAGCAGCCTTCAGCGCCATTTGTTTGTATTGATCTTTGTTTTCTGTTGAAACTGCCACGACAAAACCATCGACATAAAACATAGCAATGCTCCTTAAGCTGTTTTGTTTTTTATAGCAGAAATAGTAATCAGAAAAAGTGCGTTAGCTAACGCAAAGGTGTGTTATTGAGTGAATTTTTCTGCTGCTAATTCACTCTCAAGTTTGGCAAAATCTAATATCGTAAAAAAATTGACGCGCCACTAATAGAACATCGAGAGTGAATAACCGTTAGATGTGAGACGAGGTCGCCTTTTCCGTCACTACCGCAATTGGCTGTCTTTACTACCGCGTCTGTTAATTCCAGTATAAAAAGTTTCTTCTTTATCGTGCTCTTCTTGGCACTTGATACATAAACGCACACCGGGAACGGCTTTTCGGCGCGCTTCCGGTATTGCGCCATCACATTCTTCACAGCGCGTTAAGCTCTCGCCTTCGGGCAGTCGGCTGCGTGCCAGATTAACGGCGTCTTCAATACTGGCATCAATTTGATCTTGAACGGCACCATCGCGTGCCCAACCAGTTGCCATTATCTACGTCCTCAGTTCGTATGTGGTCTGAACAATACTCATAAAAGCGATATTAATTAAGGCTGCGGGCATCCTGGAAAGTTCCGGCTTAGTAAGAACTTTGCCTTCGCCCAATTTCAAGTGTCAATCAAATGTGCGCTGTTGTTGCAATAAAATATTGAGCTTTTGAAAATCGACGGGTTTGGTCAGGTGATTATTAAAGCCAGCCTGCAATGCTTGTTCTATGTCTTTTTGCTGACCCCATCCAGTTGCTGCTATGAGGATAATTTTTTCGCCCCAGGATTGCTGGCGTATACGTTGTGCAACTTCGTATCCGCTAATATCGGGCAAACCTATATCGAGCAAAATCACATCCGGATTTAATTCTTCGGCGGCAGCAAATCCGCCTATTCCATTGTTGGCAGAAAATGTGGTGTGTCCATGTAGCTCCAAGAGCAGCGCAAGGCTTTCCGCTGCATCCACGTTGTCATCCACAACCAGGATGCGCAGTCCCTGATTCTCTGCAAGCGGACTTGGGTGGTTAATTTTTTCGCCAGCTGCTTCTTCTGTAACAGTGGATTCGGAAATTGGCAGGCGCACAATAAATTCACTGCCTTTGCCGTCGCCTTCGCTGCGCGCGATTATAGATCCGCCGTGCAATTCTACTAATCCGCGCACGAGCGCCAAGCCAATCCCCAGTCCACCTTGAGAGCGCTCAAGCGCGGGGGTTAGCTGCGAGAACATGGTAAATACGTTGGACAAATGCTCGGGGGGAATTCCAATGCCCGAATCAAGCACGGACAGCACCACATCTTGTCCCTCCTGGAAAACGCTCAAACAAATATCGCCTCCTTCCGGAGTATATTTAACGGCATTGGTCAAGAGATTAGAAATTATCTGAACAATACGTGTGGAATCAGCATCGATGATGATGAGTTTTTCTGATTTTTTTATTGTAAAGTTGTGCTTGGATTCCTTCATTAACGCGTGGGAAATTTCGATAGCTTGTTGTACCGCGTCGATAACATTGATTTTTTGTTTGCGCAGTTCAAGGCGCCCTTGGGTTATACGTGAAGCCTCCATCAAATCATCAACAAGATGGGTCATTTGCGCCACATGGCGCCCCATGATTTCACGCGACCAACGGATGAACGGATCATTGGCTTCCTTGATCTGCATAATTTCCAATACGTTGCGCATGGGCGCTAAAGGGTTGCGCAGTTCATGGGCGAGAGTGGCTAAAAACTCATCTTTGCGGCGATCAGCTATTGATAGTTGTTCATTGAGCTCATGTAATTCTTTTTTAACCTCTTGCAGAGAGGTGAGTGAGTCTTGCATTGATTTGCGTGTTGAAAGTAATTCCTGCTCATAATTTTTTCTGTCAGTCGCGACAAAAAATGCGAGCTGGTCAAAGCTGGTTTCGCCGTGCTTATGCCGTGCAACGTTAACTAACATGGGTAAGGTCTTGCCATTCCGGCAAATCAGATCGACCTGAACCTCATTAACGGATTCTTTTGATTCCAATAACGGCGCCCAATGGGAGCGATGAAAAAGCTGGCTCCCGGCACTGAAAAGTTCCTGGATTGTTTTTTTGCCAAGTAGTTGATCCACCGTAAAACCTAGCCACACACAAAATGTGTCGTTAGCTCTGACGATGGTTCCATCGATCTGTGTGGTCACCAGTCCACAGGCTGCGGCGGTAAACGAGAAGGAAATATCGGGGATTTGGTCCATATTCATTAGCTTAATAAAAATATTTTGCAAGATAATTTTCATGGAGCTTGGATCTTGAGCAATTAAGCACCACATATTTGCTCACGATCAAAACTATGCGCATGTACATACTAGTCGGATATCGCGGGAAAACTGAATATTATTACGCAGGCCAATCTTTTTGTTGTTCTCGCCAATATTTGATGTCTGTCTGAATGCGCCTTGTTTGTTGCCGACACTTTGTGCCAAAGTGATTAGCAGCATGCATTTATAGCACAAAGCCAGGATTTTTTTATGGCGACTATCTTTACTGGAGCCAACTATGGCACGTTCATTAAATCATCCTGCGTGGCTTGGTATTAGCCGGGCCGTGGGCGGTGCGCTGATTTTCAGCTTGCCAATGATGATGACTATGGAAATGTGGGAAATTGGTTTTTACGTCGAGCCATTGCGTTTAATGATTTTGATTTTAGTGTCACTGCCGCTCTGGGTGGGCGTGTCTTCGATTATCGGCTTTGAAGAAACCAAAACTCTCGGTGATGACATACTGGATGTGCTGGTCGCCTACGCCATAGGGTTTATTACCAGTGCGTTTGTGCTGCTGGCACTCGGCATAATTACGTCTGAAACGGGACCTGGACAAATATTTTCGATGTTGTTATTGCAGTCTGTACCGGGCAGCCTCGGGGCGTTGCTGGCACGCAGTTTGATCGGCAGTGATAGTCAATTGAAATTCGAACAGGGTTATCACCAGGAATTAATTATCCTCATCACCGGCAGTTTATTCCTCGCGTTTAACTTGGCGCCCACAGAAGAAATTATTTTGATCTCTTACAAAATGCATTACTGGCATATGTTCATATTGTTTTTATTTACGCTCACCATTATGCAGATGTTTACACTCTCCAACCCGGATGTACCTTCGGGCTCATTGCGGCAATGGCGCACCCACTGGCAGTTGTTTGTTCGTTTCACCAGCACAGGTTACATGTTGGCATTCGTGGTAAGTCTTTTTATGCTCTGGGCGCTCGGGCGAACAGATGGCGAAAATCTTGGCAACATAATTAATACCGCACTGGTACTTAGTTTTCCTGCCGGTATAGGCGCTTCGGCGGCGCGGCTGATTGTATAAGGGGATGATGATGAACAACCAAAAAACGGCAACGCCCTTATGGGAAAAATGCGTCGGCACTTTGGGGCTGTTACTGCTGTGCACTGGCTTTGTGTACCTGACGTGGGCAGAGATGACTGCACAGAAATCACCATTGCACATTATTTTTAATGTGGAAAAAATCGTGCCTGTTGATAAGCAATTTGCTGTGATTGTGGAGGTTGGAAACACCAGCCTCCAGAGCGCTGCTGCATTGCAAGTGGAAGCTATCCTGCTGCAGGATGGGAAGGAAATGGAAACCAACACGGCACAGATAGATTACATTCCCTCCAATTCAACGCGCACAATTGGCTTTTTCTTTGAGCAAGATCCCGGCTTGGGCAAGCTGGAATTCAGGGCATTGGCCTATCAGCAGCCTTAAAATTCCAATGCGACAGTCATCGTTTCCCAGTGTAAAAATCCTTCCTCTCGGTGCGGCGACGCACTGAACTCATGCTGCAAATTCTTCTTAATTAAACTTCGCGTTAGCTTCCAAACCCCGGCGGCCTCCAATTCAGGAGTGACACTTATGAATTCAATTGCACATGTCGATAAATTTAAAGCCCTCGCCAAGATGGGCTACATCGCACGCGGTGTGGTGTATATGGTAATTGGCGGACTCGCGCTGCTCGCCGCATTTGGCAAAGGCGGTGAAACTACCGACAGCAAGGGCGCCATTGTTGAAATTATGCATCAGCCTTTTGGTACTTTTTTGTTATTGGTACTGGTGATTGGCCTGATCGGTTTTGTGGTTTGGCGCACGATTCAGGCCGTCAATGATACCGATGGTCATGGCGACTCGGCCAAAGGTTTGGCTATTCGCGGGGCATTGCTGGTGAGCGCTATCACCCATGGGCTTTTAGCAATATGGGCTACGAAAGTGCTGTTAGGCGATGAAAGCCGATCGCGGCAGGGCGAAAAGTTTCTCTCTACCGACATGGGCCAATGGATTATAGGTGTTGTTGGCCTTGCCTTCGTCTGCGCGGGTCTTGCGCATATTTATAAAGCCTGGACCGCCAGCTTTGAACGCTACATGCAAATTCCGCATGATAAAAATATTTGGGCCAATCCGCTGTGCCGTTTCGGTTTAGCGTCTCGTGGCGTTGTCTGGTGCATTCTGGCCTGGTTTTGTATTAGTTCGGCCATGTCCGCCAACAGCGGCGAGATAAAAGGGATGGTGGATGCGCTTGAATTACTGCGCGAGAGCTCGTACGGTATTTGGTTATTTGGCATTGTCGCCGCCGGATTATTCGCGTTCGGTGTTTACAGTGTGTTAGAGGCGATCTATCGGCGAATAGATGTAGACACGGATTTCAAACAGGGGCTGGGAAATTTGCGCGAGTCTATTTCGCGTTCGCATTAGTTTTTTGCTTGCCGCAGCCACCTATAAAAACAAAGCCGCAAATTGTGCGGCTTTGTTTCGTCGGCACAATTTAATCCAAACGAGAGATACGATTTTGTGGGCCGGGCGCTATTTGTACCCCAGCCTTGATTGGATCTGCATCATTGGCGACATTTTTGAAAAATGCTTCCAGTGCGTCGACATCCTGTGCACCACCCAAACGTTGGCTACCTTTGGCGAGGATATAAAATTTATCGCCGCCATCGGCAAGGAAATTGTTCACGGTGACACTGTAGTTCGCGTTGGGATCAATAACCATCCCATTCAGTTTGATGGAATCCGGATTCACTTTGTCGCACGCGGGGCCGTTGGCAGACCAAGCGTAAGTGAAACCGGCCGATACTTGCAGGACGCGGTTAAACGACTGCCCGGTGATATCACTCGCCGGATAATTCCAGGCGGCAGGTGCATTGCCCGCGTGGCAACCGGTGAACTGTTGTTCCAACATAATATGGAGTTGTTCGCCGGTTAGGCGCAGGGTGGTCAAGCTATTGCCGAAAGGTTGTACGGTAAATATTTCACCGTAAGTTACTTTGCCATCGCCTTCAGCTGCAGCGCTGGAAGGATAAAGCAGACCCGGCGCGCGGATTCCGCCGGGATTCATGAATGCTGCTACCGCTTCACCCATGCCCACTGCCGATGTTGCTTGCAATTGCGCGTCGGCGATCACATCGCCCAGCGCGGACTCACCGGCGGCGTTAGCACCCGAGTCAGGCATTGCAGCGGTGATTTCGCCTAGCACGCGATTCGCAATCGGCATTGCCAGTGCGCGGTACTTGCTGACAATGCTCGCGATTTCAGCATTGGGCACCACACCTGTTGCAGCGCGGTCGACGACTATATTCCGCGCAGCGACACTCTTGATATCACCGGTTTTTGGATTCACTGCAACGTCAATATCCGTGAGCACGCGACCAATAGAATTGGCGCTGGTGACAGAAATCAAGCGACCGGATTTATTCGGTAGCACACAATTGTAGGCTTGGTGAGTGTGGCCAGAAATTACCAGATCCACTTCATCGTCCAATCGATTCACAATCGGCGCTATAGGCGTGCCCGAGAGATTGCCAGCGCAAGAGTTGATTGTGTCCGCTGCTTGCGTAAGTGGTTGGGTTCCACCTTGATGGATAAGCACAACTACAGCGCGCACACCGCGAGCGCGTAATTTGGGAATCAATGCATTCACAGTCGCCGCTTCATCTGTGAATTCCAAACCGGCAACGCCGCTGGGCGATACAATCGTCGGCGTTTCTTTCAGAGTCATGCCGATAAACGCTACGCGCACTTTGCCAAAGGTTTTGATTGCGTAGGGCGCAAACAAGGTTTTTTTACTTGCAGTGTCGTGCACATTTGCGGCAAGGAATGCGAAGCTCGCGCCTTCAAACGGAACCGGTGTGCCTACCGCAGCACCCTGACAACTGTTGGTGTCTTGCGGATGACAGCCGCCGTTTTGCATACGCAATAATTCATCGCGCCCTTCATCAAATTCGTGGTTGCCTACCGCATTAAACTCCAGCCCAAGGCGGTTCATGGCTTCGATAGTGGGCTCATCGTGAAAAAGTGCCGAGGTCAATGGCGTTGCACCAATCAAATCTCCCGCTGACACTACAACATTGTGCGGGTTTTTGGCTTTCAATAAATCCACATAGGCCGCCATCCATTCGACACCACCTACCGGGATTGTCGGCGACGCTGTGGCTGCATTTGCGCGCAGATTGCCCGGTGCTTCCAGTTGGCCGTGAAAATCATTGAACGCAATAATTTTTACCGGAATATCGGAAGCAACGACTACACAGGAAGACACACAGGAGCAGAGCGCAATACAGACTAATGCAAGGCGATTACAAAAATTCATACGAGCACTCCTTTCGCATTTATTTGCAGCCGGCGGCGCAGGCCAAAAGCAAGCGCAGCAACAACGAGCAATAATAAAATTCCGGGTTCATCTACCGCTACAATTTGCAATCCACCGAGGGTTGCAAAATAAGCTGAACCAAATTCATCGGCGGCAGATTGGTTTAAAAAGCCGGTGATTGTGTAGTCGCCCGGGGTTAACAAAACCGATAAGCGGCTGAATTCTGCACTTGTCCAGGCATAGTCGAAATCGCTACCTGCATAAAGACCGGAATCGGCGGCGACGGCCGAGCTTGTATAATTGTTGCCATTAATTAATAGCGAAAACACATCGCCGGAAATTCCGGCGTCCACCAAATTCAGCACGCTGGATGTCGCGAGTGAAAACGAAAAGGTCAGGGCGGAGCCATCGCCAACATAACCGAGAGAGTCATCTTGCTGGGCGTCGATCCACTCGGTACCGCCGGATTGGGATACCTGCGCATCCACATCGAATAAATACCAATTGTTGCTGGCCGGATTGATCACAGTAGCGCTGGCTACGGCAGAAATCATACTGAGTAGCAAAATGCTTGCAGTAAGCAAAAAGTTATTACGCATTCTTATCTCCCTTATGGAACATCGTTAAGCGCATGCTAAGTGCGCGGGTGGCTAGATGTTGACGGGAAGATATGAAGATTGGTTGATAAATTGATGACAGTTTTTATGCAGCTAACGCAACATGAAATCAGAAAGCAAAAAAAAGCCCGGCCTAAGCCGGGCAAACCCTAAGACACTTAAAAAATTAAACGAATATTAGAACCGATTAAAGAAGTTCCATGCTCCTGAGCTATAGAACGACGGCTGGGTATGCCCACCGTTGAACGAACACCAGACCACTGGTTTACCCGATGAACAGTTTTGGTATTCCACACAGGGAGATGGCTGCACCGGCACAGTCGTATTAGAGCAACCGTTAGCCCTGAGATAGGCATCACGGGCTTGAGTACCAGAACTATGGCTTACCACAGTGTCGCTAGTGCCGTGCGCAATCCAGGCCGCAGTCGCTGAACCGCTATCCACATGAGGCGTCAAGAAGGCACCTGATACAGGCGCGATAGCACGGAAGGTGGTTGGCAACTCGCGGCCCACTGCAAATGACATCATGCCGCCGTAACTCCAACCGGTAGAAAAGATACGGCTTTCGTCGATACACAGGGATGACTTCAGTTGGGTGAGCATCGACTGCAAGAAAGCTATGTCGCGGCCATTGGCATTTGTCCATCCGTCGGTGCCGGCGGCACGATCAGGCGCCACGAAAATCGCACTGTTATTAGAGAGGCTTTTCATGCCGTAGTAGCCTTGACCTACAACATCATTCGCACTGCCACCACGCCAGTGCCAACCAAAGACCAACTTGTAGGGATTGTTCTGGTTGTAGTTGCTCGGGATATCCAAAACGTATTCGCGGTTCAAACCATTAACGTTAATGGTACGACGCCCATTCGTTAATTTAGCCGGGGCACCACAGCCAGTAGAACCGGCACGAGATGACGAACTGCTAGAGACCGAAGATCTGCTCGACGCGACAGAACTGCTTGAACGAGGCTCACCAGTGACGCTACCGAAATTGATGTAACCTTCGCAATGCAACCATTCGCTCGGCGCACCGCCACCGCAACGGTTATCCCCCCAAGCGCCAGTGTTTTCTGTCTGCACTTCTGCTTGACGGGTTACACCGTTAACGTTGACGTAATCGATACGTACATCTGCATTGCCGCCATCATCATTGGCAAAGGCCACAACCACGTCGCCAACCAGAGCCGTCTCTACCGTGTAATTGTTCATGACACTGCTCAACGTCCAGGACTGTACCTCAGTACCACCTACGCTGAGAGTGATGGATTCGGTCGCTGTTGTGCCAAGTGCACGCACGGTAATGGCGTTACGAGCACCTGTCGGAACAGATGAAGCGACGCGCGACGATGAACTTAATGCAACCGTTGAACTGATACGCGATGAAGACACAACGGCTACTGATGAACTCGAGCGTACTGAGCTACTTACGACAGAACTTACTGGAGCCGCTGAACAGAGGGTTCCATTGATTTGTGGGCGTTCGGCAGCTCCACCATTTTTAACGCCCTGAAAACCAAACGAAACTGATTGGCCTGCGGCGATATTACCGTTCCAGCCCATGTTGCTGGCGGTGTAGGGATTAGTTCCCGAAACATTGGCATTCCAGCTACTGGAAATGCGGTTACTGTTGTACTGCCAATTGACGCTCCAATTATTCACTGCTGCGCCTGTATCATTTTTTACAACGATGCTCGCGACGTAGCCATTCGACCATTCGTTATCGATTTGATAAGTGCAGGAGGCCGCTGCCTGTTGCGCTGTAAATGCAATCGCTGCGCCGAGTAAGAGC
>DATIDX010000274.1:0-13239 GCA_035456025.1 Cellvibrio sp.
ATATTCTTTATCTCATTGATGATGTCGCCGATGTCCATCATCTGGCAAAAATAACGGGCGATACAATGGATACGGATTGGCGTTATTTGTTGTCAATTGCAGAATATATTGGGCAGGCGCGTGCATTAGGAACCGGTGTTGCAGCGAAGGGGGAGTGTTCCAGTGTGTTGCGGGTGCAGCTCAATCATTTGCGCAATAAAATTGCATCGAGTATCGATTCTTCCTGGCCGGACACATCACGTACGGAGATTCAACAACTGCTGCGCTGTATTGAAACCCAACTGGTGATTGATCATCCGAGTATTCAAGCGGGAGATTACTTTACTTTGGCGACTCGATGTATTGAGCATGTGCTCGATCAGTTTGACCGCCAAATAGACCGCTTGCAATATTATCGCAATTGACAAGCGGCCTGACTTCTACACTTTGTACAAAGGTTGTAGCAGGTCTTTGTTGGTTGCCGAATCAGTTTTATTCCTGCGTAAATTAGCTAGGATTTGTAGCAGTTTATCGGTGTCGGGTGCTGAAGCATGAGAGCTAAAAATAGCCTCATCCAATTGCTGTAGCGCTTCGGTTAAAACTGGTTCTCGGGCATGGCTGGCAACAGCTTGCAAACTATTGATAGTCGTATCTTTCCAATAGGTCTGTGCCCACAGAATTAAGGCTTTACGCAATGCTGTTAGCTCTTTCTCTGATAAGGCACGTTTGAAGTTATTCCATGCATCATTTTCATTTTGGCTGATGCCGTTTTTCTCTCGTTGTTTAGCTGTTGGGATTGCGGACTGCGCGCGTTTGTTCTGCCACAACATAACAGCGAGAAGCAGGGCGATAATTAGGGTTACAAGATTGGAGGCATATAACCACAGGGGCGCTTTCTCCTGAATAATTGCTGGCTCAGGCTGGGGCGCAATACTTGAGGTCGAGTTGTCTTCAGTATTCGGCGTCGCGTCTGTAGTATCCATCGGTGCAGTGGCTTGTAGTTGGCTCATATCGCCCAGGTCAACTGTTAAATGAACCGGTGGTAAGGTGGCTGTGCGCATACTGTTGGTTTTGGTATCCCACCAATTCACTTTGACTTCAGGTAAGGTGAAGTGACCGGCTTTGGTGGGGACTATCGCGAGTGTTTCTGTACGTGACCCAACCACGCCCGTTGAAAATTTTTGATCGTCATTTTGTGCCTGGTCGTTATAAAAAGTTAAGCCATCAATTGACGGAAATTGCAACGGAGTAATTTGCCCTGCTGTAAGGCCCTCTGCTTTTATGGTGATGCTGCGAGTGATAGGTTCACCGATTTTTAATGATGTGACATCGGTGCTCCAATGCTCGCTCAGGCTTACATTGTTTGCAGGCTGCCACTCACCTTGGGCGGCATCAGGTGCGGGCAACACATTCAGGCGCTGTTCGTCGGTGCGCAAACGCAATACATTATTTTGGTTGTTGCCATAAAACCTGTCCCATAAATCGCGTTGGCCAGAGGCGAGCGAAACTTGGTATAGCATGCTGGGGATAATCAGTTCACCGCTCTGCTGCGGAAATATCGCATAACGGGTTTCCACCACGGCACCGGGACGGCCATTGATTTTTGTCTGGTATTGTTTTTCATCCAGCTGCATTACTAATGCATCTTTGACCTGTAGCGGTTGCAAATCAATTCCACTGAGACCAACTGTTGTGTAGAGGCGCAGGGTAACGATAACTTGCTCCTGCACATAACTCGTGTCTTTGCTTGTCTCAACTTCCACGGTGACTTTACTGTCTCCGTTTTGCGGCGATTTACTTCTACCTTCAATTGTCATTTCAATCGCATCGCTGATTGCACCGTCGATGGTAAAAGAGGGAATTAATGCTTTGCCGATACGCTTGGGGGCCAGCGCGATTTTCCATTCAGTGGAGGCCTCCATATTGCCGTTGATGATGCTCATCTGTGTTCCGCTTTGCGTGTTTAAAATATCAAAGTCCTTGCGCAAAAGTTCGTAATCGGGCGTGGCATTTACCTGTTCGTCATAGCGAAGCGTTAAGGTAAATGTTTCCTCCAGGCTAAGCGTGTCCCTGTCAACACTGGCGGTCAGGTTGCCTGCATAAACATTTAATCCGGTGATCATCAGCAGAAAACCGACGATGCGGCCGAGTTGTTTTTGTAAACCTAAAGAAGCCTGTCTCATCATATTGTTCCGTTGCAGTCTTAAGCAAATTGGTACTGCTTAATTCAAATTTTTTACTACCAGCGATTTTCAGCTCCATTTTTTGGAGGTTCCCAATCGCCGTTCATAATGTCCTGGTTACGTTTGTAGTGTTCGTAGTTAAATTTATTTCGTAGCAAACCGCCCGGATCATCCGGAACGCGGCGCAACCATTGTTCCATGGCTTGCCGTTCTTCATCGGTGAGATTGTCTTTTGCTTCACCGGCCATTTGTTGCATATTTTCTTCGGCAGCTTGCTGCTCACGCTCGTTAGCTTCAGCTGCTTTTTCCTCTTCGGATTTCTCCTGTTCTTTGTTGTCTTCAGCAGTGGACTGTTGGTTTTGTTTATCCTGATCCTGCTTGTCCTGGTTCTGTTGATCTTGTTGCGATTGCTGATTCTGCGAATCGCTTTTCTGCTGGTCAGACTGACTTTGCTGATTCTGGTCTTGTTGGTTCTGATCTTGTTTTTGTTGATCATCACCGTTTTGTTGGTCTTGCTGTTGCTCTTTTTGTTGTTGGTCCTGTTGTTGCGAATCCTGTGGCTGATCCTTATTGTCTTGTCCCTGATTTTCCTTTTCCTCTTTTCCGTCTTCTTTGTCTTGCTGCTGTTGATTCTGGTTTTGCTGTTCCTTTTGTTGTTTGATCAATTCTTCAACCACTTTGCGATTTTTTTGCGCATCCTCAAATGCGGGATTTAACTTCAGCGCTTGCTCGTAAGCTTTGAGGGCTTCGGGCAATTGATTGGCTTTGGCCAATGCATTGCCGCGGTTGTAATGTGCATCTGCGGTATCAGATTGTGCAAAGTTTTTCGCAGCTGCGGCGTAGTCGCCGGCGCGATATTGAGCGCTTGCTTTCCATTCGGGGGTATCGAATTGTTGTGCAGCTTCGCTCGCCTGGTTTTTTTGTAGTTTTTCGTAGGCCTGCTGGTTTTTATTTTTCCATAAATCATCCCATCCAAATGCGTAACTCTTTTCCGGTGTTAAAGCGGCCAGGGGAATTATGAACAGGCAGAGCAGCACACCCCGGCGGAAACAGTAAAGGACAATAGGTAATAGCAGCAGCACCAACCAATGGCCGCGGTCATACCAGCTGTCAAAGTCCCGATCTACGCGTTGTGTTTCCTCTTTTTTGGGGGCGGGTAAGTCCATTAAATAGGCGATATCGCTCGCGGTATTCGCCATGGTGCGGTAGCGGCCACGGGTTTGATTGGCAAGTTTTTGTAAATCGCCTGCATCTAATTGTGTGGTCACAATATTGCGCTGGTTGTCGCGCACAAATCCGCCTTTGCCACCGGGAATTGGTGTGGGTGTGGAGCCGCCGACACCGAGGATAGATAAACGATATTCGCTTTCACGATTCATAATCTCGATAACACTGTTGCGCGCAACGGCGTCCACACCATCGGTAATTAATAATAAATCGCCTTGGGTAATATTGGCGTCTTTCAACAATTGTATCGCGCGGTTCACTGCTTCTTCCGTATTGCTTCCTGGGGCGGGCATGATGTTTGGATGCAGTGCAGGAATAATATTGTTAATGGTCTCGGTATCATCAGTTAAGGGGGTAACTACATGCACATCACCAGCGTAAACGAGCAGGGCAGTCTGGCCGTCCTTGCGCAGGCGTAGCAGGTCTGCAATTTTTAAGCGTGCGCGTACCAGCCTCGAAGGTTTTATATCTTCGCTCATCATTGATGGTGATAAATCCAGCAACAACACCAAGGCTTGTTGGTTTTTTTCCACCGCTACTGGGCGTTTTTCCCAACTCGGCCCCGCGAGTGCGATACAGCTGACAACCCACGCGATTAACAGCGCGATGAGTTGCCACGGCCTGATTCGGGTGGTCTGGCCATCTAACAGATAGTGCAACAATTCTGGCGCGACCATTTGTTGCCACTGACGAGCATTATGTTTTTGGTACCACAGCATAAGGGCAACAATGACAACGGGTGCGAGTGCGATTAACCAACCGGGGCGTAGAAAATGAAATTGGCTGATAAATAATTCCATACCAGACATTATTTAACCTCCGCCACAGTGGATGCAGTTTGCGAGCTTCGTCCCTGCCAAATATGGATGCAAGCAAATATCAAACTGAGAACAAATGCCAATGCCAATGGCCAGTAAAATAATGTGGCGACCGGGCGAAATGTCTCGGCCTCAATTTCAATTGCTTCAAGTCGATCCAGTTCGCGATGGATTTCATCGAGTTCTTCCAGATTGCGGGCGCGAAAATATTTCCCGCCGGTTTTTTCAGCGATTGCCATCATCGTAGGTTCATCGAGGTCGGCAGAAGGGTTAACTGTGCGCGATCCAAAAATACCTGGAACTTCCATTGATTCGGCACCAAAGGCGATGGTGTAAATTTTTATACCGGCTTTTTGCGCCAGTTCGGTGGCTTTATCGGGGGCGAGCACACCGGCGGTGTTGGCTCCATCTGTTAGTACGACCAATACGCGGCTTGCGTCAGGGCGGTCACGCAGACGTTTTACTGCGAGACCTATTGCATCGCCAATCGCTGTTTCGCGCCCGGCGAAACCAATTTGCGCTTCCTGTAACAGTTGGTTCACCGTGTTGCGATCATAAGTTAATGGCGCTTGCAGATAAGCTTGGGCACCAAACAAAATTAATCCGAGCCGATCAGTCGTGCGGCGGGTAACAAAATCACCAATGACTTTTTTAACGGCCATAAGGCGAGTGACGCGATGACCGTTTGCGACCATATCGGTCTGCTCCATACTGCCGGAGATGTCCACCGCCATTAATAAATCGCGCCCGCTGGAGGGCATGCTCGTAGGTTCACCTACCCATTGTGGATTGGACGCGGCGAGTAAACAGCTGAGCCAGATTAACCAGAGCGCAATTAATTTTGCCGGACGTTTATTAATTCCCAGACGGCTTTGATGTTGTAACTGACTTGCGTGTTGATAGAAAGGAACACGCAGAGCAGCTTCGATACGGTTTTTAGGTGCAACAAATCGCATGAGTAACGGAAGCGGTGCGAGCAGTAGCAACCATGGCCATTGCATCTCAAACATGATTTGCCTCCGCGACAGGACGTACTTTTTTTGCAGCTGGCAATTTTTGTCGGTGATTGCGATGTCCATTAATCCAGGCAGCACTAATACGATGCAAAGTAGACGCATCTATGTGGGGATTTTTTTGGTAAAGGTTATTTACCAAGGGTTTTCCCAACTCACCGGAAAATTTTTCATTAGCGGCTGGATGAACAGTGTCCAGCCAATTTAGCCATTCAATGCCTTTGATACTGGCATTGAAGCTGCGCGGATAAGCCGTTAACGCCGTGCGGCGCAGTAATATGCTCAATGCTTGCAGGTAGGATGCAGCATCCTGCGATTCGTTGTAGCGAGAATAAATAGTGTTGAGTTCTTGCAGGGCGATAACCCGGTAATGATTTTGCTGTTTACGGCGGCGCCAGATGAAAAATCCAATCGCAGCAGCGGCAACAAGTGTGAGCAAAATCCACCAGCCGGGAGCCAGGGGCCACCAGCTTACGCCGTCCGGTAAATGGATATCGGCTAACTGATCCAGCGGAGAAGCCTGTGATTGCGTAGGTGATTGCATAATCGTTTGGTATTCGTAAATAGTGCGTGAAAGTTATTTTTTTCGGCCAAAGGCTTTACGTAATCCGTCCTGCACGTCGTCTTGAGTAGCGTAGCTAAGCAGGGGTATTCGCAAGCGCTTACAGATACCGGTGAGTAAATTGAGTTGTTGCTCAAATCGGTTTTTGTAGGCTTGCTGGAAGGCTTTTTCGTTTGCGGGCAACTGCAAACGTTCGCGCCCATTGCTAATGGTCAAGGGCGAATTGCTGCTGAGTTGACGCTCCAGTTGATCGTACAGATGAATTAACGTTACATCGGTATGCCGTGCCAGTTCAAACAATTGCTGTTCGGCTGCAGGAGTCATATCGTGAAAATCACTGATGATAAAAAGTGCGCAACCTGGTTTGGCTATGCGACGGGCATCGGCCAGCATGGCATCAAGTGAGTTGGCTTTTTGCCTGTGGCCGGACGGCAGTTGTGCCGGCGCCGGTGCGATAGGTGATGTCAGCCGGTGATTGTAATCCTGCAACTGGTGCAACAGCTCCAGTACCGCGTGTTTACTGCGACGTGGACGCACATCGCGCTGGTTGTAATCGCCGAATACGAGTGCTCCGAGTCGGTCACCATTGGCAAGTGCAGCCCATCCCAGCAATGCGGCTATGTGTGCAGCGAGTACTGATTTAAAGCAACGCGTACTGCCAAAGAATAAGGGGGAGCGTTGGTCAACTAAGATAAATACCGGGCGCTCGCGCTCTTCGCGAAAAATTTTGGTGTGTGCAACCTGTGTACGCGCGGTGACTCGCCAATCGATGGAGCGAATGTCATCGCCGGGCTGATAGAGACGGACCTCTTCGAAATCCATTCCCCGTCCGCGAAAGCGTGTGCGTTCACCGCCAGACAACAAACTGCGCGCGGGTTGATGTGCAAATAGTTTTAAATCCTGCGCGGAAAACCGGCAGCGCAATAGGGCGGCGAGATCAGTGTAGGCGCCGCGCGGATTCAGGTCTTGTTGCGGAAGGTTGCTCATAGGCGGAGGTTCACTTAGCTCAAGGGCACAGCGGCCAGTAACTTATCAATCGCCTGATCAGGTGTGGTGCCGGTTGCTTCGGCCTCAAAACTTAAAATCAATCTATGCCGTAACACGTCGTGGGCGACGGCCTGCACATCATCCGGGCTGACAAAATCGCGGCCGTTCAACCACGCATGGGCGCGGGCGCAGCGATCAAGAGCAATAGTGGCACGCGGACTTGCGCCGTATTCAATCAGCTCGGCCAAGTCTGGCGAGTATAGGCTTGGGCGGCGAGTGGCGTTGATCAAATGAACGATGTAGTCCTCAACGCTGTCTGCCATATGGATCGCGAGGATTTCTTTACGCGCAGTGTTGATGGTGGCCTGCGTGATAATCGTTGGTTGGGTGGCGGTAACAGCGGCGGCTTCATTGCGCGCGAGTTGCAGTATGCGGCGCTCTGCGTCTATGCCGGGATAATCCACTATCACATGGAGTAAGAAGCGGTCGAGCTGCGCCTCAGGTAAAGGGTAAGTACCTTCTTGTTCGATCGGGTTTTGCGTCGCCATCACCATAAATAAACCGGGCAGCGGATAAGTTTTACTGCCCACGCTCACCTGGCGTTCGGCCATCGCTTCCAGCAGCGCCGATTGCACTTTCGCAGGGGCGCGGTTGATTTCATCGGCGAGCACAAGGTTGTGGAAAATCGGGCCAGGTTGGAATTCAAAACGGTTTTGCTCAGGGCGATAAATATCTGTTCCCGTTACATCGGAGGGTAGCAAGTCCGGGGTAAATTGAATGCGGTGGAAGTTGCCTTCAATCGCCTGGGAGAGTGTTTTAATCGCCTTGGTTTTGGCAAGGCCAGGAGCACCTTCCACCAACAGGTGACCATCGGCAAGCAGTGCAATCAGTAGGCGCTGGGTCAAATGTTCCTGGCCGATAATTTGATCGTTGAGCCAGGTGTTCAGTGATTGGATTTGTTGGAAAGCCTGCATATGGATTGAATACCTTTTCGCTGATGTTTGTAGCAATTATGGGTTGACTCAAGGCTGGCGAACCAGTGTGGCATCATCCAGCGCGACAAAAGTGCTCGATAGACTGCGCAAGGTGGTGACGGTTCCTCTCGATTTCAACTATTCAGCGGAATTTTTCAACTAACCTTAGTGGATACGGGTTCACCTGTGACAGGAGTTCAGATCGTGAATAGCCCATTGGTAAGCCAACATCGACTGGTCGAGTTTTTGGAAGAATTTAACCACTACGCCGCTTCACAGCTGACCAGTGCGGAGCGGGAACCATTACAGCGCCTGGCAAAAAAGTTTTTCAACCATTATCCACTTGAAGAGTTGGTCGGACGACGCTTAAGTGATGTGTTTGGCAGCCTTTACCAGGGTTGGCGATTTATCCAACACTACGACGCCATACAGCCCAAAGTGCGGCTATTTAATCCGAGTCTTGCCGAAGATGGGTGGGTCTGCCCCCATACAGTATTGGTGGTGTTGCACAAAGATATGCCGTTTCTGGTGGACTCCATCCGCATCGAATTAAACCGGCGCAATATCGCGATCTACACCATTAAAAGTACTGTGCTTAACCTGGTGCGCGATGCGAACCATCAATTGGTCGAATTGATTGATGGCGACAACGGTCACGGGGTGCAACAACTTCCTGGCACCAAATGTAAAGACGCGTTGATCGTTATGGAAATCAGCGTCCACACCGACCCACAGGAACTGGCGGATATTCGCGCGAGTTTGCTGGGTATTTTGGCTGAGGTCGAGCGCGTGGTAGACCATTATCAACCTATGCGCTCGGCTGCTTTGGCGGCTGAGCAAAACCTCAACTTTGCTGACGAAGGCTTGGTCGCAGCCGATATCCAGCAGAGCAAGGCATTCATACGTTGGTTGACGGAAGACAAGTTCACTTTCCTCGGTTACGCCGCCTACGAGTTCAAAGCGCGTGACGGAAAGAAGGTGTTGCATGAGATTCCCTCTGAGCGGTTGGGAATTTTCTCGCTGCGCGAAGAAGAAACCAACCAGGTCAATTCTCTGGCGCTGGATTTATTCAATGAAGGTATGGCGCGGTTTCATCTTGTGCCCCAAGTGATTACTTTTTCCAAATCATCGACACGCGCGCGCGTACATCGAAATGCCTATTCAGATTATGTAATCCTGAAGCGGTTTAATCCGCAGGGCGAGGTGATTGGAGAGGTTCGCTTCCTCGGCCTCTATACCTCAGATGTCTATTTAATGAGCCCAACACATATTCCCCTCATCGCAAAAAAAGTCGCCAAAGTATTTGCCCGCAGCGGATTGGATGAAACCAGTCACGACGGAAAAAATCTTCGCCAGCTATTGGAAACCTTTCCGCGCAATGAGTTGTTTTTAAGTAGCAGTACCGAGTTGTACGAAACCATCATGGGCGTAGCTCAAATCAATGAGCGCTCCATGGTGCGGCTGTTTATGCGGCGCGATCCTTTTGGAAAATTTATTAATTTTATTGTCTACGTGCCGCGCGATTACTTTTCCACCAAAGTGCGGTTGGCAATCCAGGATTTGATCGGCAATGCGATAGGTTCACAGGAGTGTCAATTTACGACCTATTTTTCGGAATCCATCCTTGCTCGCGTTTACCTGGTGTTTAAAATCGATAGCGCTACGCCTCCGCAAGTTGATGTGACGACTTTACAGGCGGGGATTGTAAATATCACTCGCTCTTGGGAAGACTATTTACATACAGCTTTGATGGAAAACCACGGTGAGGAAGTAAGCGCGAAATTATTGCGCGAATATCGCGATGCATTTTCGGCCGCGTATCAAGAGCAATACGATGCGCGCACAGCGGTGCAGGATATTCACTCCATCGCTGAATTAATAACTGACGGGTCGGAAAACGATTTGGCCGATGTGCAAAATATTGCGCTGGGCATGTACCACTCAGCTGTTGGTGGGCAGGGAGAATTTGTTCACTTTAAAATCTTTCATCGCACCAGTACCTTGGCCTTATCTGATGTGATCCCGGTTCTGGAAAACCTGGGTTTTCGCGTGGTGAGCGAGAGCACTTACGATATCAATACCCACTCCGGAAAGCTTTTCTGGGTGCACGATTTTAAGTTGTCCCATCCAGCGGGAAACAGCGTTGATTTACCCTCGCTCAAAACCAATTTTATGAGCGCCTTTGATGCAATATGGCGCGGTGCCGCAGACAGTGATGCGTTTAATTCGTTGATCACTAACGCGGGCTTGCAGTGGCGCGAGGTGGTCATGTTGCGCGCTTACGCAGGCTATATGCACCAGACCTTATTTCCGTTCAGCGCCAGCTATATTGCCGTCGCATTGGTCAACCAAGCGGCGATCACCCATAAGCTGGTTGAATTATTCACCTTGAAATTTGACCCGGCGTTGGTTGATGAAAAAACACCGGAGCGCATTGTTAGTTTGCAAACGGACATACTTGCGCGACTGGATGCCGTGCAGAATTTGAATGATGACCGGATTATCCGGCGCTTCCTCGCATTAATCGATAACACCTTACGCACCAATTTTTATCAGGTCGATGCCCAGGGCAATTCCAAACCTTATCTGTCCTTAAAGTTTTCGCCGCGAAAATTATCGGAGATTCCTGCTCCGCGCCCTATGTTTGAAATTTTTGTCTATTCGCCGCGAATGGAAGGTTTGCATTTGCGTACCAGCAAAGTGGCGCGTGGCGGCCTGCGTTGGTCTGATCGACTACAGGACTATCGCACCGAGATTCTGGGTTTGGTTAAAGCGCAGCAAGTGAAAAATGCGGTGATTGTTCCCAGTGGTGCCAAGGGTGGATTTGTTTGCAAAAAAACGTCGCCCAATGCGAACCGTGAACAGCAAATACAGGAGGCGATTGCCTGCTACCAGTGGCTGATTCGCGGCTTACTCGATTTAACCGACAACTTTATTGAGGGCGGCATCAGCTCGCCGCCGAACCTCGTGCGTTACGACGAAGATGATCCCTATCTCGTTGTTGCGGCCGACAAGGGTACCGCCAGTTTTTCAGATATTGCCAACGCCATCTCTGCGGAATACAACCATTGGTTAGGGGATGCATTTGCATCGGGCGGCAGCCAGGGGTACGACCATAAAGGAATGGGTATTACCGCGCGCGGCGGTTGGATTTCTGTGCAGCGCCATTTCCGGGAAAAGAATATTAATGTACAGAGTCAGCCAATTACCGTACTGGGAATCGGCGACATGGCTGGCGACGTATTTGGTAATGGTATGTTGCTATCCCAGGCAATCATGATGGTGGCTGCATTCAATCACCAGCATATTTTTGTTGATCCCAATCCTGACCCTGCGAGCAGTTTTGCGGAGCGCCAGCGATTATTCAAAACTCCCAAAACGACTTGGGATGATTACGACAAAGGGCTGATTAGCGCGGGTGGGGGAGTGTTTAACCGCAATGCCAAATCCATCGCTATCTCGGCGGAAATGCGCGCGTGTTTTGCGATAGAGTCGTCCATCCTTACTCCGACAGAGTTAATTAATGCATTGCTTAAAGCACCTGTGGATTTAATCTGGAATGGTGGTATCGGCACCTATGTTAAAGCCAGTAATGAAACCCACGCGGACGTGGGTGATAAAGCCAACGATAACCTGCGCGTTAATGGTGAGGAATTGCGCTGTAAGGTATTTGGTGAGGGTGGCAATTTGGGCATGACCCAGCGAGGGCGAATTGAATATTGTTTAAACGGCGGTGCCTGCAATACCGATTTTATCGACAACGCCGGCGGCGTCGATTGTTCCGACCATGAAGTCAACATCAAGATCTTGCTCAACGAAATTGTTGCCAATGGGGACCTGACGGGAAAACAGCGCAATCAATTATTGGTGGACATGACGGAAAATGTTGCGCAACTGGTACTGCACAATAATACCCGACAAACTCAGGCGATCAGTGTTGCGCAATCGGATGCACTGCAGCGTAGCGCTGAATATCGTCGTTTTATGAATGCGCTTGAAGCTGCCGGTCGCCTTGACCGCAAGTTGGAATTTTTACCAACGGATGAGTTGCTGTTGGAGCGGCAAACCCAGGGAAAATCGCTGACGCGGCCCGAACTTGCCATTTTAATTTCCTATGCCAAAGCGGTCCTGAAAGAAGATCTGGCTACTGCGAATATCGTTGAAGACGATTATCTTGCAGGATTTATAGAAACGGCTTTCCCTCAAAAAATTGCAGAGCTATTCCCAGGTGCGCTGCGCAATCATCGCTTGCGGCGCGAAATTGTCGCTACGCAAATTGCCAATGATATGGTGAATACCATGGGTATCAGCTTCGCCCAGCGGCTGATGGAGTCGACTGGTGCAAGTGCAGGGGATGTCGCAAAAGCTTATGTGATTGCACGCGATATTTATGCGATGCCGGAATTTCTAGCAGCGATGGACAGCGCTGGTATAGCGGTGCCGGCTGAGCGGCAGTTACAGCTTATCAATGAAATGATGCGCAAAATTCGTCGCGCCGCCCGCTGGTTCTTGCGCAACCGGCGCAGTTATCTAAATCCCGCAAGCGAGGTAGAACTCTTTGCGACAGGGATGAAAAAAATCAATCAAAATTTGTCCCAACTATTGGTGGGTGATGCGCTCATTGAATGGCAGGACTCGGTGGAAAAACTTCGCGCCTACGGTTTATCCGATAATCTGGTCAGCAGCATTGCGCGCCCTGCGGATCTTTATTCCGGCCTGAGTGTGGTAGAGGCTGCGCGCATCGCCAACCAGGACATAGAACTGCTCGCGCGTATTTATTTTGCCGTCGGTAACTACTTGAGTCTCCCGTGGTTTTCCAATCAAATTTCCAACCTGCCGGTTGATAATTTCTGGCAAGCTATGGCACGCGAGACATATCTCGGTGATCTGGAATCGCAATTGCGCAGCCTCAGCATTTCCCTCATACGTTTTATGGACAAGCAGTTACCATTGGATGAATTAATTTCGCGTTGGAGCAACCAGCATCATTTATTAATTGCACGCTGGAAGACCATGGTGAATGAATTGCAGGCCGTCAACGGGACCGATTTTGCAATGGTTGCCGTTGCCTTGCGCGATCTACTCGATTTGGCACAGGCGAGCCAACATTGCGATAGCCTGGACAATTGTCCGCTGCCCGATTGACTTGAAGTGAGAGGTAATTTTTGAAAAGTATTATTGTGAATTTGTCCATTTCCGCAGAGGAGTTCCAGCGTTTGTATGAAGGCAATGTCAAAACGGTGTTCGCACACAGCGTCGATGGGCGTAGCATCCGTTTTCCTGCCGGGATCTTGCGGCCATTTGTATTGCACAATGGTATTCGCGGAACCTTCCAAATCGATTTTGATGAAGCCAACCGGTTTCAATCCATCCAGCGGTTGGCTTGATGAAATGACCATCTTTGGGGTGCGCTGGGCCTGTTAATCCAGTATCCTTGCGGCCTTCTTATCGCTACTTCTATAGATCGCCAAGAGCCTGTTATGTACCAATCTATCC
>DATIDX010000275.1:0-13247 GCA_035456025.1 Cellvibrio sp.
GAGGGTATTAAATGAATTGTCCATGGTGTTCTCGTTGAAAATGAAAGATAAAAATTGAAATGTGAATTCGGGGGAGTGTAGGGCGGCGGGAACTACATCCGCCGCAACAAATCATCAACTTGCTGTGCAATATGTTTACGATAAAACAGTAATTGCAAACGGTTGCCGCCAACTTGCCGCCACAAAATGGCTGAGCGCACTGCAGCGAGAAGCAATGCGCGGATCTGGTTAGCTATACGCTGTTGTTGCAAGTAATTGTAGTCGCCATTGACTTGGATGCGAAAACGAAAAGTGCTCAGGGTTTCGGTGTAGAGAGTGCCTAAATTGGCGATTACGTTGTCGTGGGTAGAAGAAAAATGTTGAGCTTGTTGCGCCACTTGCTCCAAACGGCTGCCGATGACTCCCAGCATATCGCGGCGACCGGCCAACTTCTTCTGCAAGTGCAAGACGCCCAAACCGTAGCGCAATGCTTCGCGATGTTTTTGCGAGTTGGGGCGCAAGAGTTCGCGCATGACTTCCAAACCAGTGCGCAAATTTTCAAGCTTGCCACCGTAGACCGCAAGTGTGCTCTCCGGATTAAGGTCAAGCATGCTTTCTATGCTGCATTTATACGCATCGGAAGGAACATGGCCAGTTTTCGCAACCTGTTCAACCATGGCGGTTGCCTGGAATACGCCTGCCAGGGCGAGGGTAAGGTCTTGCCAGTTTTTACTCACGCAAAATTCTCTCTGCTACTTAGAAGATAGGGCATCGTTTTATGGCTAGCGGTTATCAGTGGATTCAATAACTGCGCCACCCAGGCAAATGTCATTGTTGTAAAACACAACTGACTGGCCAGGTGTTATAGCACGTTGGGGCAGATCAAAACTGACATCCAAGGTGCCATCAGTCATCAGTTTCACACTGCACGTCTGATCGGGTTGGCGGTAACGGGTTTTTGCTGTGCAATTAAAGCTAGATGAGGGCGGGGTGCCATTAATCCAATGGGCCTGCTGGGCAATTAAGTGGTCGGTATATAAAAGAGGGTGGTCAGTGCCTTGCACTACGACCAATACATTTCGGCTCAAGTCTTTCTGAGCGACAAACCAGGGCTCTTCGTTAGCGCCTTTTACCCCGCCAATTCCCAGGCCCTGACGTTGGCCGATGGTGTGATACATAAGGCCCATATGCTCGCCGATGACTTTGCCATCAGGTGTTTGTATTTCGCCTGGTTGTGCCGGCAAGTACTGCTGCAAAAAGTCTTTAAAGCGACGTTCGCCGATAAAACAAATCCCCGTACTGTCCTTTTTATTGTGTGTCACCAGCCCATGTTCTTCCGCGATTCGGCGGACTTCCGGTTTTTCCAGCTCGCCTACCGGGAATAGGGATTTGGCGAACTCAGCTTCGCCGACAGCATGTAAGAAGTAACTTTGGTCTTTGTTGGGGTCAAGGCCTTTTAGCAAGTGCGCATGGCCATTAAGGTCGGCGCGGCGCACGTAGTGGCCGGTAGCAATCAACTCGCCACCTAGCATGCGGGCGTATTCCATAAAGACTTTAAATTTGATTTCGCGGTTGCACAGGATGTCCGGATTGGGCGTGCGTCCGGCTTTATATTCTTCAAGGAAATGCTCGAAGACATTATCCCAGTATTCTGCGGCAAAGTTGGCGGTGTGGAGTTTGATACCAATACGCTCGCAGACCATTTCGGCATCGGCTAGATCGGCTTTGGCGGTGCAGTATTCAGTGCCGTCGTCTTCATCCCAGTTTTTCATGAACAGGCCTTCGACCTGATAACCCTGTTGTTTAAGCAGGAGCGCGGAGACTGAGGAATCGACACCGCCGGACATTCCAACGATAACTTTTTGGCCCGGGCCTATAGATGAGCTTGGGGCGCGGGCGGGAATAGCGTCTGACATAAGGGACAACTGCCGGAAAGGGAAAGGCGGGCATTTTACCCGCCCCCGCCCATCACTGCCACCTCAGCCGACAACATCGAGCGGAAAGCGGCGTCCCGCCAGGTACTCTTGAATGATTTGCAGGGTCATAGGGCTGCGGAGCTGGTCTTTGCGGGCGAGCAGCTCGTCATAAGTCAACCAGACCGCTTCGACGATGCCGGTATCGAGTTGACGTGTTGGGTCATGGCTGATCGGTGTAGCGATAAAAGTCGTACGCAGATATGTGATGCCGTTGCTCGGGGCTGTATACAGATTTATACCTACCACGCCGCTTATTTCCACGGTCCAACCAGTCTCTTCCAGTGTCTCGCGAATTGCCGCTTCTTTTAATGTTTCATTGGGGTCTAAATGCCCTGCAGGTTGGTTATAAACTTTTTTACCATCAGCCTCTTCATAAACCATTAAAAAACGATTCTCGCGTTCAATTATCGTAGCGACGGTTACATGCGGCGCCCAGGTCATAAGCAATCCTTGGAAAAGTTGAAGGAGCGCAAATCCTAGCAGACTCGCGGGAAGCAGGCATATTTCGATTGTTGATTTTTCATCGGTTCTTTGGTTGAATCCGCGGCGATCAGGGACGGATTCCATCCATACAAAAACAGCAAGGACGTTTATATGACCGTTACCACCCTCATTTTTTATCCTGACGTCTACATCGGCTTTAATAAGACCCAACTGCTGGAGCGTCGTTTGATTGCGGCGGGAATAATTGGCTCAAAATTCACATCTTCTCCTGCGTTTTCGATGGGGCCGAATTTTCGTCAATTCATCCCCAAAATAGACTCTATTCACAAATACCACTACGGCGTTATTCGTATACAAATTCAATCGGTTGGAATTTGGACGGTGAGTGATAACCGGCCCAAAATTTTTGAGCGCTCAAATATTGTCTTGATGGAGGGCGACGCTATTGGGCAGTCATCGGACAGTTATGCGTTGTTACGCGATTTACTGCAGCGCATTACCGGCGACCGTTATAGAGTCGACGTTGTTGGTGGTTCGTTACGGTTAGGTATTTCCGAAATGCATCCACTTTACGGATAGAACTTCCGCAACCTGTTCAGGTAAGCCACCCCTCCCGTTTCATCAATAGGGCATCTGCTGACACACGCTGCCATTCGCTTGTGGAAAATAGCGCTGTCCCCGAATGATGAATGTCATAACTTTGTGTTATGTCTAACAATTCGTTGGACAATGATCAAAAAGGGAATATTATTTGCCAACCGACCAGATGGTCGGCTGGTTTCTCTTACAACCAAATCGAATAGTTCACCTTTACATTTTGTGACACTTGTTGGTTTTGGTTTTATATATGGCTGTGCAACAATTCTTCGGCTGAAAAATGCTGAAGTTATGGTTGGGATACCGTCGATTTATCGCCCTCCCTCCCGCATATCGTGTGCAGTCCTGTAGTGATGTCTTTTCTCTCCTCTCAATGGTTCCTCATCTATGAACAATGTGAAATCAATCGGCGTTGCTGTGGCAAGCCTTATAGGAATTGTGTTGATTGTTGGCGGTATAAAGGGTGGTCAAATTGCCGCTATGGTGAACGCGGGCGAGAACACACCGGCGCCGTCCGAAACGGTAAGCACCTTTACTACAGAAGTTCAGAAATGGCCTAACAGCTATACCGCGATGGGTACAGTTGAAGCATCGGAAGGTATTGTGATTACCGCTGAGGTCGCCGGTAAAGTAAAAGAGATCCGCTTTAAATCCGGTGAGCAAGTTAAAGAAGGCACAGTGATCCTGGTGCAAGAATCTAGCAATGAACAAGCTCAATTAAGCGCTGCCGAGGCTCGCTATCGCCTGGCTAAATCCAACCATGAGCGTCTGGTTGCATTGCGCAAACGCAATACCGTGTCGCAAAGCGAACTGGATTCCGGTATCCAGCAAATGGAATCAGCGCAGGGTGATGTGGCTGATTTGAAAGCCACCTTGGATAAAAAATTGGTGCGCGCGCCATTCGATGGTCGTTTGGGCATCCGCAAGGTTGACTTGGGTGAGGATTTACAGGTTGGCGGGGAAATTGTTTCTTTGCAAGCAACCAACAGTGTGCGCGTAAACTTTCCGGTACCTCAATTCTGGCTGGTGCAAATGACCCGCGGCCTACCAGTAGAAGTGAATGTTGGCGATGGCTCAGACGCGACCATTAAAGGCCAGATCACGGCCATCGGTGCTGAGATCAGCTCGGTAACCCGCAATGCAATCGTACAGTCCTATTTGCAGAACGACAAAAGCCAATTGATCCCCGGTATGGCAGTTGAAACCAAGGTGACCCTTTCTGATCCACAGGAAGTCCTTGCTATTCCGAGCACGGCGATTATCTATGCTCCTTTTGGTGATACTGTTTTTGTTATCGAGAAAGATAAAAAAGCGGGCACTTTTAAAGCGCGCCAACAATTCGTGCGTTTGGGTAAAGCACGTGGTGATTTTGTAGAAATCGTTGATGGCTTAAAAGCAGGTGATGTAGTTGCCAGCGCAGGCGCTTTCAAATTATTGAATGGCCAAGCGGTAACCGTCAGTAAATTACCTACGCCTGAATTCAAACTGGAGCCTACGCCTGCAGATAGTTAATGATTGAGTGCCAGTTCCCTCCTTTAACAGAGGAGCGAATATTTACACTGGATGTTTTACTCCATAAGCCAAAAAAGCCCATGAGCCTAACTTATGAAATTTACCGATATTTTTATTAAGCGGCCAGTTCTCGCCATAGTGGTGAGCCTGCTTATTTTAATTTTGGGGATACAAGCAGGAACTAACCTGACTGTGCGCCAATATCCCCGCAGCGATATCTCCGTCATTATTATTAATACCGTCTACGTGGGTGCCAACGCTGAATTGGTGCGCGGATTTATTTCTACGCCAATTGAGCGTGCTATTGCATCCGCCGGCGGAATTGATTACATCGAATCGCAAAGTGCGATGGGGATGTCCACAGTCACCGCGCATTTGCGTTTAAATTACGACCCCCTAAAAGCCATGACCGAAATTTCGGCCAAGGTGAATCAGGTGCGCGGCGATTTGCCGCCGGAAGCTGAAGTTCCGGCGATACGTATTGAAGCTGCCGATTCACAATTTGCGGCGGCTTATTTAAGTTTCAGTTCTGAAATTCTAGAGCAAAACCAAATTACCGATTTTTTAAATCGCTCGATCCAGCCGCGCTTAACCGCAATTGCCGGTGTGCAAAAAGCCGATGTACTGGGTGGCCGGACTTTTGCGATGCGTATATGGCTTAAACCTGAACGTATGGCTGCATTGAATGTTACACCGGTACAAGTCCGCGCTGCGCTGGCTGCCAATAACGTACAGGCGGCGGTGGGGCAAACCCGCGGTACTTACACGCAAGTAAATTTACGCGCGGATAGCGATTTAAAAAGTGTTAACGAATTTAAACAACTGGTTATCCGCAACTCCGCCGATGGCATTATTCGCCTGAGTGACATTGCCGATGTCGCACTGGGGGCGGAAAACTACGATACAGTGGTTAACTACTCAGGCGACACCGCCGTGTTTATGGGTGTATGGGTTGCACCCAATGCCAACGCGCTCGATGTAATGAAAGCCGTTAATAAAGAAATGGAGGCAATTAAAGCTGAATTGCCGACGGGTTTGTCCGGCACTGTCGCCTATGATTCGACCGAATATATTGATGCCGCTATCCACGAAGTTATTAAAACTCTGTCGGAAACCTTGCTGATTATCGTCATCGTAATTTTCCTGTTCCTGGGTTTCAGTCGCTCGGTAATTATTCCGGTATTGGCTATTCCGCTTTCGTTGGTGGGCGCGCTGTTTATTATGCAAGTGTGCGGATTCTCGTTGAATTTATTAACCCTGCTATCGATTGTGCTCTGCGTCGGTTTGGTAGTGGATGATGCCATCGTGATGGTGGAAAACATTGAGCGCCATATTCAAGACGGAATGAAACCTTTCCAGGCCGCGATTGTTTCTGCGCGTGAACTGGCCGGTCCGATCCTCGCTATGACAGTGACTCTGGCATCTGTGTATATCCCGATCGGTTTGCAGGGCGGGTTAATCGGCTCTTTGTTCCGTGAATTTGCGATCACGCTCGCCGGCGCGGTAACCATCTCAGCGATAGTGGCCATCACCTTGTCGCCGATGCTCGGTTCGCGCATGTTAAAGCCGCACAAAGGTTTGAAGGCGCCGCTGGAAAAACCCTTTGAACGTTTCCGCGAGTGGTATTCCCGCAATTTGCAACTCAGTTTGCAAAATCGTGTCGGCGTTTACATTTTCTGGATCGGTATTACCGCGCTGTGTGTTCCGCTTTACATGATGTCACCCAAGGAACTTGCCCCAACTGAAGACCAGGGGGTAATTTTCGGTATTGTAGATGCGCAGGCGAACTCCACCGTTGATCAATCATCGCATTACGGTAAGCAAGTAAATGAAGCCTTCATGAGTATCCCCGAGACTGATTTTACCTTCCAGCTGACGATGCCGACTGGGGGGTTCTCGGGCATGGTCACCAAGCCTTGGGAAGAGCGCGACCGCGATGTGTTCCAAATTATGCCGGAGGTGCAGCAAAAGCTTTCAGCGATTGCCGGTGTAAAAATTCTCCCTATCACTCCTCCTGCATTGCCCGGTGGGGGCCAATTTCCGTTTGAAATCGTTTTAGCATCTACCGCGGATATCAAAGAGATTTATGATTACGCGTTAAAAGTGCAAGAAATCATGATGAAATCCGGCATGTTTTATTTCCAGACGCTGGACGTGAAAGTTGACCAGCCGGATTACAAGTTGAGTATTGACCGCGAAAAAGTCGCCGACCTCGGATTGGATTTGCAAACGGTAACTAACGATGTAGGTACTCTACTGGGGGGTGGCTATGTGAACCGTTTTAATATGGCAGGCCAAAGTTATAAAGTGATCCCGCAGGTAAAACGTGTTGAGCGTTTGAACCCCGATGATCTTGCTAGTCTGTATATAACTGGCCCGGATGGCGGGTTGATTCGTCTCGATCAGGTTGCGAGCATCGCGCATACCACGGAGCCGCGCACTATTAACCGCATGCAGCAATTGAATGCGGTAAAAATCAGTGGAGTTACCGGTAAACCCTTAGGCGAGGCGCTGACCTTTGTTGAAGCTGAAGCGCGTAAGATTCTGCCAAAAAGTTACAGCATCGATTACACCGGTGAATCGCGTCAGTTGATCCGAGAAGGTAATACCTTTCTGCCGGCATTCCTGATGGCAATCCTGATGATCTTTCTGGTGCTTGCCGCGCAGTACAACAGCTTCCGTGATCCGCTCGTAATTCTCGCTGGATCTGTGCCTTTGGCCATGTTCGGTGCGCTGCTGTTCACCTTCCTGAAGATACCTATGCCGATTCCATTCTTCACCAATGGTTTTACCAGCACTTTGAATATTTATTCCCAGGTAGGCTTGGTAACTCTGATGGGATTGATTGCGCGTAACGGGATTCTGGTCGTGGAGTTTGCCAATAAATTGCAGGAGCAGGGCATGGCTAAACTGGAGGCAATCCAGGAGGCATCTTCCTTGCGTTTGCGTCCCGTTATGATGACCAGTGTGGCTACTATCGCCGGTCACACTCCGTTGATCTTCGCAGCCGGGGCTGGTGCAGAAGCGCGCAATGCGATTGGTATAGTGCTGGTACTTGGTATGACCATAGGTACATTCTTCACCCTGTTTGTACTGCCATCGGTTTACATGTTGCTCGCCAAAGATCACCAACATGATCGCGAGGAGCTGGACCAGTTGGCGGAAGCCCACTAAAGCGGATGGCTATAAAAAGAAGGGTGCCAATTGGCACCCTTTTTTGTTAGGGTGCGTCGCACTGATTCCCATGGCATCGTGCATCGCCAAGTTATTGTTGAGAGGAAATTACCGTGTCTGTTATCACCCAACCCATTATTGAGGCGCAACTCGCCAAGGTCATTGAGCCAACTCTGGGGCGCGACCTGATTAGCCTTGATTGCGTTGAATCCATAGCGATTGAGGGCGTCAAGGTTAGTATTGCTCTGACGCTGGGTTATCCCGCAAAGTCGGTGAGTTTGTCACTGGCGCAGGCAATCAATCAGGCATTGACTGAACTGCCCGGCGTTGACCATGTATCAGTCAATATCCAGTGGCAAATCTCCGCGAGTGCTGCCGCCAACTCCCAACAGGCTATTCCTCATGTGAAAAATATTATTGCGGTTGCGTCCGGAAAAGGCGGTGTAGGCAAATCGACCACTGCAGTGAATCTCGCGTTGGCGCTGGCCGCGGAAGGTGCGCGGGTTGGTATCCTCGATGCGGATATTTATGGCCCAAGCCAGCCGCAAATGTTAGGTGTAGGCGAGCGTCGCCCCGAAATAGTGGGTGAGCAGGGCAAGCAGCAAATGGTGCCTATCACCGCACATGGCATCCAATCGATTTCGATGGGCTACCTGATGACCGAAGAAACGCCGGTTATGTGGCGCGGGCCAATGGTGAGCGGCGCCTTGCAACAGTTATTGATGCAAACCCGCTGGGACAATCTGGATTATTTGATTATTGATATGCCGCCTGGGACGGGTGATATACAAATCACCCTGGCGCAAAAGGTTCCGGTGACAGGGTCTGTGATCGTAACCACGCCACAAGATATTGCATTGCTCGACGCTAAAAAAGGCATAGAAATGTTTCGTAAAGTGAATGTGCCGGTGCTTGGGGTCGTAGAAAATATGGCGATCCACATTTGTTCCAACTGCGGCCATGAAGAACATATTTTTGGTGAAGGTGGTGGCGAGCGTATCGCGCGTGATTACAACACCGAGTTGCTCGGATCGCTACCGCTAAATCTGTCGATCCGCGAAAATGCCGATAATGGTCACCCTTCTGTAGCCGCTGATCCGGAATCGGCGATCAGCCAAAAATACCGTTCGATTGCTCGTAAGTTGGCTGCGAATTTGTGGATCTACAATCTCAATAGTCAGACGCTGCCGGATATTGAAATTTCCGATGATTAGATTTTTTGTGTGAAGGGTTAATTGCCCGATTTGCTAGCGCGAATCGGGCATTTTTATTGGGTTGTCATATATAAAAATTACAGGGATCTTTATGCTGAAAAGTATCAAGTATTTGTTGTGGGGTGTGAGCCTGTCTTTGATTGCCAGTGCTCCGGTGAACGCTGGTTCCTATAGTGTATTAGCTACTCAATGTGATGGATTTCCCCAAATCCCTGTCCTGACTCAAACCGGAACTTGCTTGGGGTTAATTGCGTCCCGCAGTGCGAAGATGCCTTTTAAAATGCCTCGCACTTTAGTGCAAACAGCGGACGACAAATTGCTCGTTGTCGATATGGGTGGCTGGGCACCGAACAAGGGGCAATTGCTACTTGTGGATTACCGAAATCCCGCTGCATCGGCCAAGATTTTATTAAGTAACCTGAATCTGCCGCATAAAATTTTGCACGGCCCGGATGGAAGAATATATTTGGGCGAGGCAAATCGTATCCAGCGGTTTACTTGGAAAAATGGCGAAGTAGTTGCCCTTGAAACAGTCGTAGATAATTTGCCATTTGACTCGGCCTATTTACACCCGCTTAAAAACTTTACCTTTGATGAACAGGCAAATCTGTTGGTCAATATAGGTAGCTCATCTGATCGATGCGATAAAAAAGTCCCTCTAGCCGATTGCTTCAGCGGCAAAGAAGCCAGCATCCGTCGTTATGATTTGAATAAAGATACGAATAAATACTCGGTGGATTTCAAGGTTGTTGCGCGCGGCCTGCGCAATTCAATGGCGTTGGTCGTACATTCATCTGGAACTGTTTTACAAGCTGAAAATAGCATGGATTTTCCCGACGCTGAGGAGCCCTATGAGGAATTGAATGTGATTAAGGACAATAAATTTTATGGCTGGCCAGTGTGTTTCAATCACGATGTAAATTTGGAGGGCGGCAGCTGTAATCAAGCTGATTACCAGCAGCCTTGGACGCTGCTTCCACCCCACGTTGCCCCCTTGGATATGCTTTATTATTCGCACACCAAATTGCCTTCACTTCAAAATAGATTGCTTATGAGTTGGCATGGTTACCGCATCGCCGGCAACCGTTTGGTAAGTTACGAGGTCGATTCGCAAGGGCGCCCTGAATTACAACAGAGCGCTATTTTCTGGCGCGCGCCAACCAATGCAGGCGGTGTTTACACTCAACATTCATTTGCTCCAAAGGGCGGTTGGGGTGATGGGCAGCTGGATAAAAAGAAAGTGGCGCAGCACAGCGAAGTCATTTCGCACTGGCACGAGGTTCCGGGGTTGCGCCCGGAAGGTGCACCCGTCGGGCTTACCCAGGCGCAGGATGGTAGTCTTTTTATCGTGGATGATCGCAATGCCGCAATATTGCGTCTGTCTGCGGGTGAGCGTTATCAGGAGGAGAAGGTTAGTGTGCGGCAAGTTACCGCCAAGTCTTTAACTCCGCCTGCCGCAATTAAGAGTATTTTGCAGCAGCGTTGCTCCCAGTGTCATAGCGAGCTACTTGAACCGCAGAATAATTTGCTTACGATCACCAATTGGTTAAATAAACACGATGGAAAAACATTGATCGAAACAAAAATTTTTGATGACAAAAATCGTCCTATGCCACCTGACGGCAGCCTGACTGCTAAAGAAAAGAAAATATTGATGGATTGGTTTGTGAGTATTTGAATGCGTCGAACCAAAAAGCCCTCATCGAGGGCTTTTTGGTTGGTTCTTGCTATTGAATTTACGCGCCGTTCAGAAGCTGGGTAGTTCATCCAAGGTAATTACATTATCGTGGCCATACACCTTGGTTTTATGGGCGTTAGTATTGTAATACTCACCGGTCCAATAGTTATCTTTATGGGTAAAACCTTCGCCTTCAGCAGTGTAGCCATCGTTCCACGTCATAAACCACAACCACCAGGCACCATCAGTTGCGATTTTATCGGGATCGGGGATGTAGCTGTTTTCGCTCAATGCGACCATTTTGTTTTCAAACGGATATTTGCGTGCTTGGGTATAGGTACTGATCTGCGACTTGTAGGTTTTATTATCGGTACTGTCATAAATGTCGTGGCTGACGATATCCACATAAGCATCGCCCGGGTACCAAGCCGCATTTTGTCCATTCCAAATCCAGAGCAAGTTATGCACGCCGTGATGGTTGGTTAACCGGTCATACATATGACGCCATAACAGAATTTGTGCGAAAGATTGTGGAACACCATCGGTGCGCGTGCGCCCCCACCAAAACCAACCGTCGCCGTTGTGACCAGAAGCTTCGTGCAATGGGCGCCACAACACACTCACACCTGCATCGTTAAGTTTTTTCAACTCGATGGCTATTAAATCAATGCCGGCATTAATTTGCGCAAAGGCTTCGCTGCCGGCGTCCAGTTGGCCATTTTTGACGGGTATCTGAAAATTGGTGTTCTTCGTCGCGTCAGCTTCGCGCGCGTAAAAGTTTGCTTCATTGGCTCGGGGGGTGTTTAGCAATGCCGGGTCGCGCCAGTGCCATGAAAAAGTAACCAGTCCACCCTTTTTAGCGTAATCGATGGCCTCTTGGGTTTGCTTCACACCTTCGACCCAGTTGGCAGTCATGCCGTAATTCATGAAATCGTAACCCATAAGGGCCGGATACTTGCCGGTATTGTTATGGACGCGCTCAGCCATGTCGATAGAGTCTTTCCAAGTTAAATCCTGCTGACCGGAAAGGATCTTTTGTCCCCAAATGCTTTTTAAGTAGGTATAAATATCGCGGGTTTTTGCATTCGCATCTGGATCGACCGGAGCTGAGCGCAATACCGCAACGGGCAGGGCAGTGCGATTGGTTGGGCAAAATGTTTGCGACACGCAATATTGGTTATTTTCAAAGCCCCAGCCACCGTTATCTGTACTGCAAATGTTCCATTGCTTTCCATCAACAGCGCATTGAGCGAGGGTCGCAGTGCTGGATGCGGATAGACTGGATGAGCTTGGGGTAGAACTTAATGCCGGCGCGCTGCTTAGGGCAGGGGTGCTCGACGCCGGTTTCGATCCTGATCCACCACCGCCTCCACCGCAGGCGGTAAGTACCAAGCTAGTGGCTAGGCAAACTATGCCAGCCAAGGTAGGGGAATTCTTCATTGTATCTCCGAGAGTTATTATCGTTTTAGGTTATTGGATTTACCGATGTAACCGGTTACCGCCGCAGTATACAGATGCCATGGGATTTCAGATAGTCCGATTAAATCTTAGAGGAGCCGAAAATGAAGTTTTTAGTGCCGAAGATACAGCCCTTAAATTCCCTCCCAAAATCTTAACTGCTCGCGGGAAATAGGTCGGCGATTTGGCCTCATAGGGCTTCTCATGTAGAATGCGCCCCTCGCTTTTTCTGCCTGTTTCAGGCCTAAAATCAGACTGAATTGCACATCATCATGGAAATTAATCCTTTATTACTTGCCCTCAAAGACCTTACTGAACGCACCAATGTGCTTAGGGGGTATCTTTGACTACGATCTCAAAAAAGAGCGTTTAGCCGAAGTTGAACTTGATCTTGGTGAACCGAGCGTCTGGGATAAGCCCGAGCGTGCTCAAGCTTTGGGGCGCGAGCGCTCTGCTCTGGAAATGGTGGTAAAAACCATTGACGACCTGGATAACGGCGTGCGCGATTCGCGTGAGTTGCTCGACATGGCCGTGGAAGAAGATGACGAATCCATGGTGGCCGATGTACAGGCCGAACTGGAGCGTCTCGACAAACAATTAGGTGTGCTCGAGTTCCGCCGTATGTTCTCCGGTGAGACTGATGCAAATAATGCATACCTGGATATCCAATCCGGTTCCGGTGGCACTGAAGCACAGGACTGGGCTGAAATAGTCCTTCGTATGTACTTGCGCTGGGGCGAAGCCAAGGGATTCAAGGTAACGCTGGAGGAAGTTTCCGCCGGTGATGTGGCTGGTATTAAAAGTGCGACCATTTATTTTGAAGGGGAATACGCCTTTGGTTGGTTGCGCACGGAAACTGGTGTACACCGTTTAGTGCGTAAGTCGCCGTTTGACTCAGGTAACCGTCGCCACACTTCTTTCTGTTCGGTATTTGTCTCGCCCGAAATCGATGACAATATTGAAATTGAAATTAATCCGGCTGATTTGCGTATCGATACTTATCGCGCGAGCGGTGCGGGTGGTCAGCACATTAACAAAACGGATTCTGCTGTGCGTATTACGCACATTCCAACTAACATCGTGGTGCAGTGCCAGAACGAACGTTCGCAACACGCCAACCGCGATAAAGCCTATAAAATGCTGCGCGCAAAAATGTATGAACAGGAAATGCAAAAGCGCAATGCGGAAAAACAGGCGATGGAAGACAACAAATCT
>DATIDX010000276.1:0-4579 GCA_035456025.1 Cellvibrio sp.
GGGCAATTCTTTCCAGTTTAAGAACACCATAAAGTCAGGTAGTAGTGGGTCGCCATATTGCCCGCGCGGACCGATTTGCCGCATCAAATACATGCCCATCGCGTAGCCGCCAAGCGCAAAAAAGGCACCGTGGCCAAGCGATAAAATGCCGCAGTAACCCCAGATTAAATCTACTGCGAGTGCCAGTAGCGCGTAGCACAAAAATTTGCCGAGCAGCGTGACCATAAAGGTGGACACGTGTAATGAAGAGCTTTCCGGCACCAGAATATTGCAGATGGGCACCAGCACCATCGCGAGCAATACCAATCCCAGCACAATCATGCCGCCGCGATCACTGAGTAATAAACGTTGGGTTAACATTTGATTCTCTCTTTTAAAATTCCGTCAATTCGTTGGTTGTTGGCATTTGCTCCTCCCCTTTTAAACGGGGCGCGTAGCCAAGGGGAGGTTGGGAGGGGGATTCATTAATCCGCCGCCGCACGCCCTTTCTGCGGGAATATTCCCTTCGGCCGCTTCTGGATAAATAAAATCAATAACACCAACACCAATACTTTGGCGAGTACCGCACCGGCGTATGGCTCCAAAAATTTATTGATAATGCCGAGGCCCATTGCGCCCACCAGGGTGCCCCACAAATTGCCGACACCGCCAAAGACCACGACCATAAATGAATCGATGATGTAGGCTTGTCCAAGATTGGGGCCGACGTTAGTGAGTTGCGAGAGTGCAACACCAGCGATACCGGCAATGCCAGAGCCCAATCCAAAGGTCATTGCATCCACCCAATTTGCGCGCACACCAACGGCGCGCGCCATGGCGCGATTTTGCGAGACGGCGCGGACTTTTAATCCGAGCGAGGTTTTTTTAAGGATGGCGAGCAGGGCAAAAAACACCAGCATGCCGAAGATAAAAATGTACAACCGGTTGTAGGTAATCGAGAGCACTGGATTGATTACCAATGAACCGCTCATCCATTCGGGTAATTCCACTGCGCGGTTCAGGGGCGAAAAAATACTGCGCGCCGCTTGCTGCAAAATCAAACTGATACCAAAGGTCGCCAATAAAGTTTCTAGCGGGCGGCCGTATAAAAAGCGAATCACACCGCGTTCAATCGCAATGCCAACCAGGCCGGCCACAATAAATGCAGCAGGAATTGCGATCATTAAACTGTAGGCAATCTGGTTGGGAAACAGTTGTTGCACTACCCAGGTCACATAGGCGCCGATCATCATCAATTCGCCATGCGCCATATTAATTACGCCCATCACACCAAAGGTAATGGCGAGGCCAATTGCCGATAACAGTAAAACTGAGCCGAGGCTCAAACCAAAGAAAATATTTTCTGTTAAACGATAGGCAGATATGCGGCTTTCAATAGAGTCCAGAGCCAAAAAGGCTTGTAGTTTTACTTTTTCATCGGCGTCATTGGTAGCGATTTCCTGTAATGCGGTGCGCACTTCTTGCTGCAGGCTGCCGTGCAGTGTCTGGATTGCATCCAAACGCACTTGCTGTTCACTGCTTTGCAAATTCATTAATGCCACTGCGGCGGCAATAGCCGTGCGTACGTCGTCATCGGGTTCAGTTTTTTGGCGCTCTTGTAACAACGCAATAATATCTTCATCGACGCCATCGGCGATCATGCGGTTGACTGCATCCAAGCGCACTGCCGCGCTTTTATCGTTAAGATTCAATGCTGCCAGCAGGGTGCGCAATTGGGTGCGCATGGTGTTATTGATCGGTACGCGTTTGAGCGATTCAGTGGCCTCTGCAGCAATTTGTTCACCGCTGATAGCATTAACGTAATTGCCGGATTTATCGACTACTGCAACGATTGGATCGCTGGATTTTTCGGCATAGAGTGCACCATCTTGCAATGCGGTAATGATTGCGGCAACGCGTGGGTCGTCAAGTTGCGCCAGTTTTTTTGCCGTTTGCGCGCGCTTGGGCAAGCTGCCTTGCGTAAGTTCTTTGACGAGACTATCGAATTCGGGTTGCGCTGCTTCAGGTTGCTCTTCCTGGATTTGCGCAGCGGCTTCACTGGCAGTAGCAGCTGTATCAGCTGCGGCTGTGGGGGAAGTATCTGTGGAAATAACTTCTTGCGAAAAAACCGTTGCTGAAAAGCAAATTGATAAGCACATTATCAAGTGCATTTGCCACCTGCCAAACGGCTTTGTTGGGTTTCGCATAGTCTTGTCTCGGTTAAAACAAAATGAAAATAGTATGGATATTTTTAATTTTTTAGGCGATGTTCTTTGCTTGCGCCAAAGCTCCGCTTGGCAATACAAATTTATTTATTAATCTGTTTTCTTTAAATCTAATCGAGGTGTTAGCAATCCGCTCCCAGATAAAACTTGGGAGCGGGCTGTGTTACATGATTACTGCGCTGCAGCACCTAAACATTTTTTGGTTTTGGTGTTGTAGTTGCCGCACTTCAATTTAATCCAATCGGATTCCAGATCTTTTGAACCATCAAGGAAGTCAGACCATGCATCACCGGGAACCAAACCATCGGTTTGTGAAACGGTAAGGAATTGGCCGTCCGCCTGGATTTCGCCAATCAACACCGGCTTGGTGATGTGGTGGTTCGGCAACATTTTGCTCACGCCTCCAGTCAGGTTGGGTGCTTCAATACCGATGATTGCATCAACCACTTTGTCGGTGTCGGTAGTGCCCGCTTTCTCAACCGCTTTCACCCACATATTGAAGCCGATGTAGTGAGCTTCCATTGGATCGTTGGTTACGCGCTTTGGATTTTTGATAAAGGCTTTCCACTGTTTGATAAACGCCGCGTTAGCAGGGTTGTCTTCGCTCATGAAATAGTTCCATGCAGCGAGGTGACCAACCAAAGGTTTGGTATCGATACCGGAAAGTTCTTCTTCACCCACCGAGAAGGCAACAACAGGAATATCTTCTGCAGTCACTTTTTGGTTACCAAGTTCACGATAGAAAGGTACGTTTGCATCACCGTTGATGGTAGACACTACTGCAGTCTTTTTGCCCGCTGAACCAAAGCGTTTAATGTCAGACACAATGTTTTGCCAATCGGAGTGACCGAAAGGGGTGTAGTTGATCATGATGTCTTCTTTGGCTACGCCTTTTGCCATCAAATAAGCTTCAAGAATTTTGTTGGTGGTGCGGGGATAAACATAGTCAGTACCGGCCAATACCCAGCGCTTCACTTTCATTTCTTTCATCAGGTAATCAACAGCCGGAATCGCTTGCTGGTTTGGTGCTGCACCGGTGTAGAACACGTTGCGAGAAGATTCTTCACCTTCGTATTGCACCGGATAAAAAAGTACGCCGTTCAATTCTTCAATTACCGGCAATACCGATTTGCGCGAAACCGAGGTCCAGCAACCGAAGATTGCTGCGACTTTATCTTTGGTTAACAGCTCGCGGGTTTTTTCTGCAAACAGTGGCCAGTTAGATGCAGGGTCAACCACTACAGCTTCCAATTTTTTACCGAGCAACCCGCCTTTTTTATTTTGCTCTTCAATCAGCATCAACATGGTATCTTTCAGGGTGGTTTCTGAAATTGCCATAGTGCCGGAAAGTGAATGGAGTACACCCACTTTGATGGTGTCAGCGGCAGCAGCGCTAAACGAGGCGATGGTCAAGCCGCAGGCGATACCGAGCGCCCCGACATGTTTTGCTATCTTCTTCAGCTTCATGGTCTGTCTCCTGGATGGTTTTAATGACTCAGTGGTTTTGTAATGCCGTTAACGCTAATCGTGGGTGACAGGTTTTTCTTCCTTAATCATTTTTTATGTGCTTCATGCATAAAAAATGTAGCCACTCTGTTTTTGAAACTGTTGCAATTAATTCGAACTTTTAATTGGGCCACTAACTCGGGCTCTGCTGCTGTGCCTCGTAAAGCATATGCAAGGTAATTTTGCGCACTTCGGCTTTGCTCGCCTCAATATGGTTTTTTAAATAACTTTTTACTTCCTCGGCGCGCCGCTCGATAATCGTGCGCAGGATTTTTGCGTGTTCGTCATAAGTCGCTTCGATACGGTTGCGCTGGGTAAAATCGATTCGGCGGATAATGCGCAAGCGCTCGGTAATATCGTGATGGATGCGCGCCATCTCCATATTGCCGGTTGCCTCAATTAGCTGTTCGTGAAAGCGTTCGTCCAATGCACAGACGGTCGGGCCATCTTCCAAACGATCTTCCGGTTTTACTAGCCAGATGCGTTTTAAATCTTCCAGCGGTGGTGCCGGTTCCATTTCGCACAATTTTTTAACCGCTGCCAATTCCAGTACGATGCGCACATCGTAAAGCTGCTCAAATTGTTTAAAGTCAAATGGCTTGACTTGCCAGCCGCTGCGAAAGGAGACATCGACAAAACCTTCACGTTGTAGCCGCGCTAGCGCTTCACGCACCGGTGTACGGCTCGCTGCAACGCGCTCGGCAATTTCGTTTTCGCTAAAGCGGTCACCGGGCAGTAAACGGAAAGAAAAAATATCGTCCTTAATGGTTTGATAAATCCGCTCCGTTAAATTAGTGCGTGGTTCATCGGCTTTCTTTTTGGTTTTGTCGGGTTTGATTAATTTCATGGTTTTACCGTAGGTTGGTGGT
>DATIDX010000277.1:0-5267 GCA_035456025.1 Cellvibrio sp.
CCGCGTTTGTAGCGTTCTATATGCCCTTGCTCGCGAAATAGATTCCATTTGCTGCGCAGGCTGGCGGGTATCTGCATGGTGCGACAATAGTTCCAGAACGCTGAATCCTCGCGCTCGGTAGCGTGATAGTGAAGTATTAAAAAATCGCGGATGCGTTCGTATTCATTCGCCAGATCGCGATTAAATTCGTCGCTAATGATTTCATTGTTAATAAAATCATCAACAGGTTGTTCGGGAAAAAATTCAATCAGCTTCATAATCGCCAACTGGATTAAATAAATACTGGTGGATTCGAGCGGCTCTAAAAAACCACTGGAGAGCCCAACCGCGACGCAGTTTTTATTCCAGGATTTAACCCGGCGACCAGTCTTGAACCGCAAGTAGTTGAGATTCGCCAATGGCTCAGCATCCAGGCTAGCCAACAACTGGCCCGCCACTTCGTCATCGCTGATGTACTGACTCGAATAAACCTGACCATTGCCGACGCGATTTTGTAACGGAATACGCCATTGCCAACCGGCGGTGCGCGCAATCGCTTTGGTATAAGGCAGGGGGCTGCTGGTAGATGCAGAAGGCACAGCTATCGCTCGGTCGCAGGGCAACCAATGACTCCAATCCTCAAATGCTGTACCGAGGGTTTCACTGATTAACAAACCGCGAAAACCCGAACAATCAATAAATACATCGCCGGTAATTATCTCGCCCGATGCCAACTCCACACTTTTGATAAATCCGCTCTCTGCATGCTGATGCACACGGGTAATTTTTCCCTCCACGCGGTTAACACCGCGCGCGCAGCTGTACTCACGCAGAAAACCCGCGTACAGCGCTGCATCAATATGAAACGCATAACTGTATTTGGAAAATAGCGCGCGCGGGTCACTGGAGGGATAGGCAAATTTTTCGGCGGCCGCCGCAACAACACCTGCGGAATAATCGCCGATTGCACCTGCATCGCCTTGCTCACGCAGACGTAACCAGTAATGATGGAAGCTGACATCATTACGCGGCAAACCATATAAACCGAAGGGGTGGATATAAGAATCACCCAGCCTGCCCCAATTGGAAAACTCAATGCCCAATTTGTAAGTGGCATTGGTTTTTTTCATAAATTCATTTTCGTCGATGCCCAGCACTTCATTGAAATAACGAATGTGGGGCACAGTGGCTTCACCTACGCCGACTGTTCCTATCGCATCGGACTCCACCAAGGTGATCCTATATTGCTGCGGGTATTGTTGCGGATTCAAAAACTTCGCCAGCGCAGCAGCTGTCATCCAGCCCGCAGTGCCACCGCCCACCACAATCACATCAGATTGCGCCATCACAGCTTCTCCAGTGCTTGCGTTTAGGCGGTTGCATTAGCATCAATGCAAATGTTGTTGCCGATAATGACTCGGCGTCACCCCAACCGTTTTCTTAAACGCCTGATTGAAAACCGATTTACTGTTAAAGCCACAACTTTTCATAATTTCGCTGATCGGCTTTTGGCGCAACTCGGAATCGGCTAAACGTTTTTTCGCTTCGGCCACGCGATACGTGCCGATTAACTCGAAAAAATTCATGTGCATTTTGCTGTTGATGGTGCAAGACAAAAATTTAGGCGAAACATTTAGCTTCAGTGCCAATCGCTCCACTGTAATGTGCGGCTCCAGGTAGGGCTTGCTGTGCTCCATAAAATTGGTCAATTTCTCAACCAGTTGTTGCTGCGGCTCTTCCGGTGAAGGTTCAGGAGCAATCCGATTTTCAGCCTGAATATAAGAAAAACGCTTGGAGTTTTTCCACAAAGAAACCACTAGCGCCCGCATACCAATCAACACCAGACAAGCAAAAACTATGGCGAGAAAACCACTAAACACCAGTGAAATATCATTGATACTAAAGAGTGCGACTTCAACCATATCAGTCTACCGATAGCGCAGGTCATCATAGATAACGTATTTGTATTTAACGTAGTGATATCCATTCCTGAAGCTGCGAACTCATACCGCCACCAATAGGGTTTTAAGAGTCCTGCCTCGACCAGTTTCCGGGTTTATCTGGTACTACGCGCCGTGAATTATTCTTCGTCACCTGAACCAAAAGTTCATGCTTGTGGCAGCACCAACTTACATGCGCAAGGACAACGTTGTCAATCGTATTTACAATTTTCCCGACCAGTGCAAGTGTGCTCAGGGCGGTGTAAACGAATTCATGATTTTTTCCAACGAAGTCGCCGTCGCTAAAACTATTTCCTGATCCATCTTTTGTGATCGACTGATCAACTCCATGATTTTTTTGCGTTCACTCTGCGCGAGTGTTGTCGCGTTAATACGCTTATCAAGTAATTGCAAGCTTGTGCGTGCAACCAGTTCGGTTCTATCGGCCAAGCCAATCAGTTCCGGATGCAAATCCAGCACAGACTGTAGTGCGGCGCGATTAACCACCCAGCGCTCAAATCCGCTTCTCAGCGCAGCATAATCTGCATTTATTTGCGGATCTTTTAACCATGCATCCAAGCGCAGGTTAAACTGGCGCAGGGATTCATTCTCTGCCGGTAATGCATCAGCCAATCGATTAAGTTGATCAGCTTTGGAATAGGTTTCGTAAGTCGATTTTTCATGTTGACGATGATAGTAATGCGCAGGCTCCAGTTGTTCGGCAAAAAATTGCAGCGGTTTTACATCGTATTTTCCGGCCAGCTTTTGCAATGCAACACGGTGTTGGTGGCGATGCAATAAATCAACGGATTTTTCTGCCCAGCGTTCAACTGAATTCGCCCGCCTATACATACTATTTTCATCTTGCAAATCCCGCGCCGACCAGAGCCGTTCTGCAACAATAAATGCACGTGGCCACAAACGCAGGTCAATACTCTGCTCATCTACTATTTCAGCCCAGAGTGCAGCTTCCCCGCCCAAAACCAATGCCTCTTGTTGTGCACTCAAATGTGCCACCGGCTCAGTTTTGGGTAACTGTTTTTGTGCATGTTGTTGTGAAGAGTTTTTCGCAGTTTTTTGCACGTTTTGTAAAGAAATGTTGCTGCTAATTTTATCGCCACTGATGTTGTATGGCGTATTGCCGACCAATGCGCGCCCATGCATTTTGTCTGCGGAAAATATCACCTGAAATTCAACGGGCCCCATCCAGGTATCCACTGAAAATTGTGCATTATTTTTTGTGTAATCGGTAAGTAACAGGTTGCGGCGTGATTTGCCGGTGAAATCAATAAATGCTTGCGTAATATTTTTTTCATCCCCAATAAAGGTAAACGTACCTGTCACAGGATTTCCCCGTTTCCGCGGCATTTCAAAGCGCCAGCTATTAATCTGCAAATTGCTCCCCGTATCGGCAAGCACCACCGGCTTTGGTGGAATAGGATCATTGCGGTAGTGGTAGCCTGCATATTGCGGCTGATCCAGATAATAACCGGTAGATAAAATCGCCTGAAATCCGTGGCTCACAGCATCGCTTACGCCGTCTGGCCCACGCCATGAATGGATCACAATATCTTTGGACAAATTCGGGTGCTGGATTTCATCCCAACCAATCATTTTGCGATTGTGTTTGGCCAATATTTTCTGCAAGCGCTGATTAAAATATGCCTGTAGTGCGCGATGATCTTTCAAGCCTTGCGTTTGCATAAATGTTTGGATTGCAGCGTTCTGATTCCACTGCTCTGGATCAACTTCATCGCCACCGATATGAATATATTCAAAGGGAAATAATTCCGTTAGTTCCGCAATAATGGCTTCCGCAAATTTATATACATCTTCATTCGCCGGATTTAATGTCGGTTTATGCACCCCCCAGCGATACTCCATTGCATAGGGGCCGGGCGCAGACATTAATTCTGGATAAGCGACTGCGATAGCACTGGCATGGCCGGGCATATCAATTTCCGGCAGCACCTGTATTCCGCGTTCACGTGCGTAAGCGACGACTTCGCGAATTTGTTTGCGCGTGTAGTACTCGCCATCGGACGCCAGCTTATGTAGTTTTGGATAACGTTTTGATTCCAGCCGCCAGCCCTGGTCATCGGTTAAGTGCCAGTGAAAAATATTGTATTTCGCGGCTGCCATTGCATCTATCTGGCGTTTGATAGTCGCGATAGAAAAGAAATGTCTTGATGTATCCAATAACAAGCCGCGCCATTTAAAGCGGGGATAATCGTTGATTGCCACCAACGGCAAGGTGATTTGCGGATCAGTGCCAATCAATTGCAACAATGTTTCCAAACCCCGTTCGATGCCAATCCATTGGGGCGCACTCAATTCAATTTTTTCGGTACTGATGCGCAATTGATAGGCTTCATCCCATTCGTTTATTTTGTTGGAGATCGAAGTAGCATCACTTACGTGTATCACCAATTGCGCTTTGGCAGCAGAGGTTTGTTTCAACCTTATGGATTGGCCGGTCTGTTTTTTGATTCTCTGGCTCAACGCCTGCATTTGTTTTTTTATGACAACGTTGTTATTTGAATTTGAAAAATAACCCAGCGAGTCACCAATAATAAATTGCCCTGGTTGCTGTTCCACTTGTTGCGGATAAGGCATTAATGGCAATGGCTCCGCTTGGGCGTTAGCCGATACAGAACCATTCGCCCAAACAAAGCCATTAATCACAATAGAACTGAGCAAACAGGCAATTAGCTGCAGGGTTTTCGTCATAAAAATATTTTTCTTATCGGTTAGGATTTTTTGTAGGCCACGCAATCTACTTCTACTTTGCAGTCCACCACCATGCTGGATACTACGCAGGCACGCGCGGGCGGATTAGCACCGAAATATTCCATGAATACACGATTGAACGACATAAAATCGCGCGGGTCATCGAGCCATACGCCACAACGCACTACATCTTCGGGGCCATAACCGGCTTCGGCTAAAATGGCTAATACGTTTTTAATGGCTTGGTGCGATTGCGCAACAATACCGCCATCGATGACTTCACCATTAACCATAGGCACCTGACCGGATACATATAGCCAACCATCGGCTGCCACTGCGCGCGCAAAAGGTAAATGTTGCCCGCCGGTACCTTTTCCGCCTTCAACTCCGTAACGTTTTATTGCTGACATATTCATTACCTGTTTTGTAAGTGCCATGGATGAACTCGCAGGTGAGCTTCGGTATTGATTCTGTGACCGTCTGAGACATGGATGTCGAAGATGAGCCTACAGGGATGTATTTACGGCGTGTCACAGAATTAATACCGAAGCTCGCCACACATCAAAATCAATAAAACCCAACACGTAAATCGCGCTGCCTTTCCAAAAATTTTCCCGC
>DATIDX010000278.1:0-5556 GCA_035456025.1 Cellvibrio sp.
TGCGCATCACGCCCAACGACCCCGTCATCCAGGAAACCCTCAACCGCCTCAAGGCCCAGCTATGATGTTGCGTTACTCGCTGTTAATCGCGTTATTGTTTATCGGGGGATGCGTCCATCGAGGTTCGCTCACCCCACCCCAGGACATACAGGAACACCAGCGCCAATTACAGGCGATTGGCGGCTGGCAACTCACCGGCAAACTGGGCATACGCACCGCCGATGACAGCGGCAGCGCCAGCCTCAAATGGGATCAGCAGCTCGCCAACTACCAAATCAACCTCAGCGGACCACTCGGGCAAAAGCGCATGATCATCACCGGCACCCCCGACAAGGTTCGCCTCGAACAAACCGGCGAGCCTGCGCAGGAAGCAAAGACGGCGGAAGCGCTGATCAAAAAGGCTGTCGGCTGGACGCTGCCGGTAGCCCAACTCACTTACTGGGTTCGCGGCATACCCGCGCCCAAATTGCGCATCACTCATCTCCAGCAAAACGCAGACGGCCTACTCGACCAATTAAGCCAAGGCAACTGGAACCTCACTTACAGCAATTATCGCGACCAAAGCTTCAATGGCACCACCTTGCCGCTACCGGGGAAAATCACTGCTGAATATAACGATGTGCGTCTGGTACTGGTGATCCGCGACTGGCGACTGGGAGCGGCGCAATGACCAGCCTGACACTCCTATCGCCCGCCAAACTCAACTTGTTTTTGCACATTACCGGCCGCCGTCCCGACGGTTACCACAATCTACAAACCTTCTTTCAACTGCTCGACTATGGTGACAGCCTCTCCTTTACCACGCGGCAGGATGGGCGAATCACGCTGACACCGGAGATCCCCGGCGTCCCCTTCGAGCAAAACCTGATCATCAAAGCCGCGCGCATGCTAGACACCTACAAACCTGCCGATGCAGGTGTGGATATCCAACTGCAAAAGCGCCTGCCGATGGGCGGAGGTATCGGCGGCGGCAGTAGCAACGCGGCGACAACCCTGGTTGCGCTCAATCATTTATGGCGCTGCGGCCTGGATAAAAACCAGTTGCAGGCGATCGGACTCAAACTCGGCGCCGATGTTCCTGTCTTTATCAATGCCCAAACTGCGTGGGCAGAGGGGGTCGGCGAACAGCTGCAAGCTATCGAAATGCAGCCAAAATGGTTCCTGGTTATACAACCTGACTGCCATGTATCCACTGCTGAAATTTTTTCTCACAAAGATTTGACAAGAGATACGTCGGCCATTAAAGTGGCGGCCTTCCTTGAGCAGGGTGGTCAAAATGACTGCGAAGCCCTGGTGAGAAAGCTGTATCCACAAGTCGATAACGCACTCATCTGGCTGCAAAAATTTGACCGCAATGCACGCATGACGGGAACCGGAGCCTGCGTATTCGCAAGCTTTGAATCGGCAGAAATAGCACGTAAAGTGCAGGCACAATTGCCCAAACATCTGCCGGCTTTTGTAGCGCAGGGTGTAAACCAATCACCGCTCTACAAACTGCTTCCGTCAGGCTAATCAAGAACTGTGTTTTCGACACAATTGTTTCGAAAATCAATATAGGGGCGTCGCCAAGTGGTAAGGCAGCGGGTTTTGATCCCGCCATTCGTAGGTTCGAGTCCTTCCGCCCCTGCCATCTATTTCTAGTCATTGTTCCAGGCGTGTTTAAATTCCAAGCCGCATCATTATTACGAACTGCACAACAATGACCACTCTCAATATTCTCCTTTCGACACATTTAAGCCAAGGCAAGTCCCGGGGATTTCCTAGGGTAAAAAACACTGCTTTGCGCAGACACGCTTTATGCAGACAGAAAGTATCGGCTCTGGCTTTTAACCACCAGCAATCACCCCAGCAATCACCAAAAGGTATCTGACGTGACTGACTTAATGGTCTTTACCGGCAATGCAAACCCGGATCTCGCTAAAAAAATTGTGGGCCACTTGGGAATGCCACTCGGCAATGTTTCTGTCGATCAATTTTCGGATGGCGAAATCGCAGTAGAGCTGCATGATAACGTCCGCGGTCGCGATGTGTTTGTGGTGCAACCTACCTGCGCCCCTACCAACGACAACTTGATGGAGTTGATTGTAATGGTCGACGCCCTGCGTCGCGCCTCCGCCGGCCGTATCACTGCTGTAGTGCCCTACTTCGGCTACGCCCGCCAGGATCGCCGCGTGCGCTCAGCGCGCGTGCCCATCACGGCAAAAGTAGTGGCCGACATGATGGTCGGCGTAGGCGTTGACCGGGTACTCACCGTCGACTTGCACGCCGAGCAGATCCAGGGCTTCTTTGATGTGCCGGTAGATAACGTCTACGGTTCACCAGTATTGCTGGAAGATATAGAAGCGCAAAAATTTGAAGACCTGATTGTAGTATCGCCCGACATCGGCGGCGTAGTCCGCGCTCGCGCGGTAGCCAAGCAATTAGGCATCGACCTGGCGATTATTGATAAGCGCCGTCCGCGCGCCAATGTCGCGGAAGTGATGCATATTATCGGTGAAATTGAAGGCCGCACCTGCCTGCTGGTGGACGATATTATCGACACCGCCGGCACCCTGTGCAGCGCCGCCAAAGCCCTGAAGCAACACGGCGCCAAGAGCGTGGTCGCCTACTGCACCCACCCGGTACTCTCGGGCAAGGCGATCGAAAATATTAATAACTCCGAGCTGGATCAGCTGGTCGTCGCCGATTCGATCCCACTCAGTGAGGCCGCCAAGAATTGCCCACGCATCCGCAGCCTGACCTTATCCAAAATGCTCGCCGAGGCCATGCGCCGCCTGAGCAATGAAGAATCCCTGAGCGCCATGTTCCGATAAGCCTTTTAGGCTTGGAACAGGCAATCTGGTAAACCACCGCATTACATTCGGTATTGCGGTCACTGTAACCCGTCAGGTTCTGGTCGCGGATCTGTACGGAAAATTGAGGACAGAAAAATGTCTGAAGACTTTAAATTAGATGCAACTGCCCGTAACGACTTGGGGAAAGGTGCGAGCCGCCGCCTGCGTCGTTTGGCTGATCAAGTTCCCGCTGTTATTTACGGCGGCAATGTAGCTCCAGCCAGCGTTTCTGTGTCACACAACGAGCTGTTGAAGCACTTGGAACACGAAGCTTTTTACTCGCACATCATCAGCTTGAATGTTGACGGCACCGCTCAGGACGTGATTCTGAAAGACGTGCAACGTCACCCATCCAAACCTGTTGTTCTGCACTTGGACTTCCTGCGCATTGACAAGTCAACCAAGGTACACACTCACGTACCTCTGCACTTCATCAATGAAGCAACGTCTAAAGGCGTGAAAATCCAGGGCGGTAAAGTAGTTCACAACCTGACCCAATTGGACGTAATCTGCTTCCCACACCAATTGCCAGAGTTCATTGAAGTAGACTTGGGCGCTGCGGAAGTTGGCACCATCCTGCACATCAGCGACCTGAAACTGCCAAGCGGTGTTGTTTCTGCTGACCTGCAAAAAGGCGCAGACCACAACCTGGCCGTTGCTACCGTTGTTAAGCCGAAAGGCGCTGCAGAAGCTGAAGGCGAAGAAGCTTAATCTCTTCCCTGCGGTAACTCGCTGCAAAAAAAGGGGCGGAATCTTTGGATTCCGCCCCTTTTTTCTGGTGGCGATCACAGCACAGTTTACGGGTACAATTCGCGCGGACAATCTTTATCGCCACTACCCGAACAAGCAACAATTAGCACGAATGAGAAGGCTTCATGGCAAATACCGAGATTCAATTGATCGTAGGGCTGGGTAATCCCGGCAGCGAATATGAGCGCACCCGCCACAATGCAGGACAGGATTTTGTCGAGGAGCTTGCCCGTTCGCTGGGCGCATCACTGGTGCACGACAACAAATATTTCGGCCTGACCGCGCGGGTCAATTATCAAGGCCGCGACCTGCGCTTGCTGATCCCCACTACCTATATGAATCGCAGCGGGCAGTCAGTCGGCGCCATGGCGAACTTTTTCAAGATCGCCCCGGCTGCCGTATTGGTAGTCCATGATGAGTTGGATCTCGCTCCCGGCGTCGCCCGCTTCAAACAAGGGGGCGGCCACGGCGGCCACAATGGCCTGCGCGATATCATCGCCGCGTTCGGCAACAACCCCAATTTCCCGCGCCTGCGTTTGGGTATCGGCCACCCCGGCGTCGCAGCGATGGTTGCCAACTTTGTGCTTAATCGAGCACCATCAAGCGAGCAAGAGCTAATTGATGACGCCATCGCCCGCGCTATCAAATGCACCCCTGACGCACTCAAAGGCGACTGGAATACGGCGATGAAAAACCTGCATACCGATCCCAAAAAGTAGACGTGCTAGCCGAGTGCGCAAACTTCGTCTAATGGGCGCCGAGCATGTATAATCGCGCCCTCTCGATTTTCACCCCTTATTTTTCATACTTCTCATTAGCGGAATAGCATCATGGGTTTCAATTGCGGCATCGTCGGCCTGCCCAACGTCGGCAAATCAACACTGTTCAACGCCCTGACCAACGCGGGCATCAGCGCCGAAAACTTCCCCTTCTGCACCATTGAACCCAACGCCGGTATCGTGACTGTTCCCGATCCACGCCAGGATAAACTCGCCGAAATCGTTAAGCCCGAGCGCGTTGTCGCCACCACCATGGAATTTATCGACATCGCCGGTATCGTAGCGGGCGCATCCAAAGGCGAAGGTCTGGGCAACAAGTTCCTCGCCAACATCCGCGAGACCGACGCTATCGCCCACGTCGTACGCTGCTTTGATGACGACAACGTGATCCACGTTGCCAACGGCGTAAACCCTGCAGCCGATATTGAAGTGATCAACACCGAACTCGCGCTGGCCGATCTGGAAGCGGTAGACAAAGCGATCAACCGCTACGCCAAATCCGCCAAAGGCGGCGATAAACACGCGATTGCAATCAAAGCATTGCTGGAAAAAATCCAACCGCATTTGAACGAAGCAAAACCCCTGCGCTCATTTGGTTTGGATAAAGAAGAAACCGCGCTGCTGAAAGAGATCAACCTGCTCACCCTCAAGCCCACCATGTACATCGCCAACGTGGCGGAAGATGGTTTTGAAAATAATCCGCATCTGGATGTAGTGCGCAAAATTGCTGCAGAAGAAAAATCTATCGTGGTACCGATCTGCAATAAATTAGAAGCCGACATCGCTGAACTTGAAGGCGATGACAAAAAAGAATTCCTCGATGAAATGGGCATGGAAGAACCCGGCCTCAACCGTGTAATTCGCGCCGGTTACCAACTGCTCGGCCTGCAAACTTACTTCACCGCCGGTGTGAAAGAAGTACGCGCCTGGACCATCCCTGTCGGCGCCACCGCACCGCAAGCCGCAGGCGTAATCCACACCGACTTCGAAAAAGGTTTTATCCGCGCTGAAACTATTTCTTACGACGACTTCGTGCAATACAAGGGCGAGCAAGGTGCGAAAAACGCCGGTAAGTCGCGCAAAGAAGGTAAAGAGTATGTTGTGAAAGATGGCGATGTACTGCACTTCCTGTTCAACGTCTAACCTGCCCAGCAGCCCTCATGCATTGGCCTGAGGGTTTGACCAGCCTGCGC
>DATIDX010000279.1:0-21170 GCA_035456025.1 Cellvibrio sp.
AACAACAAAGAAGAAGTCTATATGTTGTTGTTGATTGCAGCCGTGGGTGGAATCGTACTTGTGTCGAGCAGCCACATGGCTGGATTCTTTATTGGTTTGGAGTTGTTGTCCGTACCTGTTTACGGAATGGTGGCTTACACCCATGAGCGCAGCCGTTCGCTTGAAGCCGGCGTTAAGTATTTGATTCTTTCTGCTGCTGCATCTGCATTCCTGCTGTTCGGTATGGCATTGGTATACGCCCAAACCGGTACCATGTTGTTTGCCGACCTCGGGGTTAAACTCGTTGAGCATGGCGGGTATTTAGCCGGTTTCGGCATAGCAATGATTGTTGTCGCCCTGAGCTTCAAATTGTCCCTGGCGCCGTTCCACTTATGGACTCCTGATGTTTATCAGGGGGCGCCAGCTCCAGTAGGCGCATTGCTGGCGACTGCAAGCAAGCTGGCCATTATCGCGATTCTGATTCGCTTCCTTGGCCATGTAACAGGCGAGATCACCGCTGTGCTGCAGCCTGTATTAGCCGTGATTGCGGTAGTGTCTATTGCGGTCGGTAACTTCCTTGCACTGACCCAAACTAATCTGAAGCGTATGCTGGCTTACTCATCTATCGCGCATATGGGCTATTTGCTGATTGCGTTGATTGCCGGTAATTCGGTTGATGTTGTCAGCGCTAACGTTTATCTGTTGACCTACGTTGTTACCAGTCTCGCGGCGTTTGGTGCAATTAGCGCGCTGTCTCACGGTGGTAATGCATTGGATGCGGAAGAAGTTAATCACTACCGTGGCTTGTTCTACCGCAGCCCGGCACTTGCTGTTGCATTGACTTTGGTGATGCTGTCGCTGGCCGGTATTCCATTAACAGCAGGCTTTATCGGTAAGTTCTACATCTTTATGACCGGTGTTACTACAAGCAGCTGGATTTTGTTGGCAGCGTTGATTATTGGTAGTGGTTTGGGACTTTATTATTATCTGCGCGTGATGGTTGCTTTGTATGACCGCACTGGCAATACCGATCGAGATAACGTTCCAACAGGTCGTGCTAGTATCGCTGTAGTAATTTTGTTGGTGGTACTGGTGTTGTGGTTGGGTGTGTATCCGCAACCGGCACTGGAATTTATCAACTCCCTGCATTAATTGCACAAAACAGGCTCCTAAACGGAGCCTGTTTTGTTTTAGTTGTCTGTTTTTCGCTAACCTCAATTAGTGCTCAGTCTGCATTTAAGCGTTTCACCGTTGTGATGGCAAGTTGTTTATTGGCTCTGGATTATTAAGGAATTTAATCTATAAATTTGCCGCGTAAAACGGAATACATGTTGCTAAACTAATCTGGCGCCAATATTGATAAGTAAGGGGAAGAAATTGACTGGTCGTAAAAAATCGGCAGATTATAGCTATGATCTTTTGGTTATCGGTTCTGGTCCATCTGGAGAAGCCGCAGCTATAGCGGCCTCCAAAGTGGGTAAAAAAGTTGGTGTGATAGAGAATAGGGCAGTTGTGGGTGGAAGTTGTGCACACAAAGGTACAATTCCTTCCAAATCCTTGCGCCATGTTGTTAAGCAAGTCATTCAATTTAAAAATAATAGTTTGTTTCGCGAAATTGGCGACAGCCGCCGCTTAACCTTCCCGAGAGTATTGCAATCTGCAGCCAAAGTCATTCCGAAACAAGTCGAGTTGCACACCAATTTTTATGTGCGCAACCGCGTTAATGTGCACATTGGGCAAGCCTCATTTATTGATGCAAATACCATTAATCTGGTGCAAATGGATAATGGTATTGAAACTATTTCTGCCGATACGATTGTTATTGCTACCGGTTCCCGACCATATCATCCTGCAGATGTGGATTTTAATCATCCTCGTATTTACGACAGTGATACGATTCTCGATATGCAGCATACACCGCGCCATATTATTGTTTACGGCGCGGGTGTGATTGGTTGCGAATATGCATCGATTTTTTCTGGTTTGGGAATGCGTGTTGATCTGATTAACAACCGTGAGCGTCTGCTGTCCTTTCTCGATGATGAAATTTCGGATGCGCTTAGTTACCACTTACGTGATAGTGGTGTTACGGTTCGTCATGGCGAAGAATTTGAGAAAATTGAAGCAAGTGATTCCAGTGTTACCTTATTTTTAAAATCGGGTAAACGTTTAAAGGCTGATGCAATTCTCTGGTGTAATGGTCGCAGCGGTAATACCGATGCTCTAAATCTTGAGGTTACTGGATTAACCGCTGATCATCGCGGCAATTTAAAGGTCGATAATTGTTATCGCACTGCTGTTCCCAATATATATGCAGTAGGCGACGTGATTGGGTGGCCGAGTCTGGCAAGTGCTTCTTATGGACAAGGGCGTGCTGTATCGGGCGGAATTTTTGGTGACGAATGTAAGTTGGTCCAAGATGTTCCCACTGGTATTTATACCTTGCCTGAGATCAGCTCGGTAGGAAAAACCGAAACTGAATTAACCCAGGCAAAAGTCCCCTATGAGGTCGGCCGTGCATTATTTAAAAATACCGCACGTGGCCAAATCAGTGGCGAAGATGTGGGCATGTTGAAACTATTGTTTCATGTCGACACCCTGGAAATTTTAGGTGTTCATTGCTTTGGTGCCGAAGCGGCAGAGATTGTACATATCGGCCAAGCGATTATGACCCAAAAAGGCGAGGGTAATAACATTCACTATTTTCTCAACAATATTTTTAATTATCCCACCATGGCTGAGGCTTATCGTGTCGCTGCGCTAGATGGTGTTAACCGCATTAACCGACGTTAACTCGTTATGTAAAAATGAAGAAGGCGGGATTTATCGCGCCTCAAACTGTTCATAAACCCCGCCCTAAAAAGTGGGGTTTTGTATTTTTGGTTCGCTTATATCACCTTGTGTCTGTAAGCGGAGGTGGTCAAAGCCTTTGTTTTTCCGTTGCGGGTGAGCAAACCGCTGTCGGGATCGGTAATGCTGAGTGCACAAAAAATAGCCGATGAGCAGTATCTTAACAAGAGTACCGGATTAACTGCAGCAAAATATCAGCGACTATATTTTGCCATTAAATAGAAACCCCGGTGTTTGGCTAGAGGTCCTCTAGCGCTCTGAGGTGTGATAAATCGCCCTTTTTCTATTTTTGTGCTTGTTAATTTGTGCTGCTGGTTTCTGCGGATGATGTGGTTTTGGGGTGAAAGCTACGAACACAGTGGATAACAGTATTGCTGTCAAAATAAACGGTGAATTCAGGATACTTCCAGCGTGAGATGGGCGGCTGGCCCTGGGCTGCGAATTCTAGTTCTGGCTCACCAAACAGTGCCTTAACTCGCTCTTTGCTCATACCTTTGGTGGGCATCTCAATTTCTGCCTGATCTTTGGCTTGTTCGCCAATAGGGATGCGAATCTCTTCTGCGGCCAGATTTGGAGTGTGAATAGCAAACCCCAAAACACACATCAGGGACAAACCGGAAAACTTACGCAGGATCATAACTGTGGCACCGGAGATATTGGTTATTGAAGGTAATGCTGGTTTTTGCGGCGTTCGGCCATTTGCGCACGCATGATTTGCTGTCCGATTAATTGTTGTTGCGCATCAGTCACGCTGTGGAATTTTGCCGCGATTTGATATTCCCCAGTGTTACTTGGTTCACAGCGAATGATTTTGGCAAAGAGCACCAACCCCGCGTTGCTGGGTAGAAAAATAAGACGCAAAGCAATATGTGAGTTTGCCTCCAGGGAGCGGGAACTACCAAACGCGATCCCGCCTTCGCTCAGATTCACCTGTTTGATAGTTTTTGAAGGTGGTAAGGGTCTGGAGTCGCTCATTATTTGCTGGCTAATAATGTCGATTTTGCGATTCAAGTTATGCAGATATTCGCTCAGTGCGCGGCTGGTATCCTTAATCTGGTGAAACAGGTGAGCATTGTCATTGTCGATTTTGCGCAACTCGGCAAAGAGCTTGAGTGAGGCAGTGTTGGGGAATTGCAATTCTGCAGCCGCTGTATCCGCGGTGATCTCTTCGACTTCTTTAAATTCGATAGCGATACTTTCATCGATACGAAAGTAACTGCGACGTTCACTCATAGCTTGAATCTTCCCAATTTTGTGATGCAGTAAACATAGCACAGCCGATGTAAGCTGGCGCTGCTTTATCGATGTCCTGAGCGGTTTTACTTGAGCAAAGCAGGGCAATTGGGTTTAATGCGCCCATGCTAAAAAACATCCCTCTTTATATTGGCCTGCGCTACACCCGCGCCAAGCGCCGGAATCAATTTATCTCCTTCATCAGTGCTTTCTCGCTTGTGGGCATGGCGCTCGGAGTTATGGCGCTGATCATAGTGCTATCCGTGATGAATGGTTTTGGCCGTGAAATGCAGGAGCGCATACTCAGCGTGGTTCCTCACGGTTTTATTGACCAACAACCTTCAGTGAAGGATTGGCCAGCCCTAGCAAAGCAAGTTGATCTGCATCCACAAGTCGTAGCATCTGCTCCTTATATCGCCAGCAGTGCCTTGGTGCACTATTCCGGGGGAGTTGAGGCGATCGAGCTGCAGGGGGTGCTGCCGGATGCGGAAGCTCGTGTTTCAATAGTTGACCAACGCATGATTGTTGGTTCCATGGCTCAGCTACAAGCTGGCGAATACGGGATTGTGATGGGGCAGCTATTAGCCAGCCGTTTGATGCTCGCTCCCGGGGATAAAATTCGTATTATCTCTCCGGAAATCAATATCACCCCGATGGGCGCATTTACCCGCTCACGCAACTTTACCTTGGTGGGGGTTTTTGAAGTAGGTGCTCAGGTGGATGGCACCTTGGCCTTGATCCATCTGCAGGACGCCCAAAAGTTCCTGCGTCAGCCCGGTGTACAAGGGCTTCATGTAAAAACCACCAATATGTTTGATGCCGCGAAAGTGATGGGCGAACTGCGTGAGCAATTGGGTGATGACTATCGTGTGAAAGATTGGAGCCAAACCCAGGGTAGTTTATTCCAAGCCGTCAAAATGGAAAAAATAGTTGTGGGTGCGCTGTTGATGATCATTATTGCGGTGGCCGCATTTAATATCGTCTCCAGTTTAGTATTGATGGTTGCCGATAAGCGTTCCGACATCGCGGTTCTCCGCACTATGGGTGTTAGTGCCCGCCAAGTGATGGCCATTTTTATTGTGCAGGGTAGTGCGGTAGGAGTTTTTGGAACCTTTATTGGAACTGTCATAGGTTGTGCGGTCGCATCGTCACTTACCCCAATTATGAATGGACTAGAAACACTATTCGGATTGCAAGTTTTTGACCCAGACGTCTATTTCATCAGTCAGTTTCCATCGGTTTTGCTCTGGCAAGACGTGGTATTTATTTGCAGCATTGCATTGCTATTGAGTTTCCTTGCCACCCTTTACCCTGCGTATCGCGCGGCACAAATTGAGCCTGCTGAAGCCTTGCGTTATGAATAGTTTTTCTGTCTCCGGCTTTGCATTCGTCCTACAGGTCTTATTTTATGAATGAATCCGCTCCTGTTTTAATTTGCCGGCAGGTGAGCAAAAGCTATCGTCAGGGGCCGCTTGCTGTAGACGTGTTGTGCAATGTGAATTTTCAAATCAATGCCCGTGAACGCGTAGCGATTGTCGGTGCGTCCGGCTCGGGCAAGTCCACACTATTGAACATTCTTGGTGGATTGGATATGCCCGATTCGGGTGATGTCAGTGTTGCTGGTGAGCGGCTCTCGCACTTGAGTGCCGATGCACGCGGACGCTTGCGCAATCGAAGCTTGGGATTTGTCTATCAGTTCCATCATTTGTTGCCGGAATTTACGGCGTTAGAAAATGTCAGCATGCCGCTTCTGATAGGCAAACATCCCATAGCGATTGCCAAACAACGCGCTGCGGAATTATTGGCTCGCGTGGGATTGTCCAAGCGAGTCGACCACAAACCTTCGGAGTTGTCTGGCGGGGAGCGTCAACGTGTTGCAATTGCGCGCGCGCTGGTGACAAATCCGGCGTGTGTGTTGATGGATGAACCAACGGGTAATCTAGACAGCCATGCGGCAGACGCTATTCAGGCACTTATGCTGGAATTAAATCAATCGATAGGCACCAGCTTTGTGGTTGTGACACATGACCAGCGTCTCGCCGCGCGTATGGATCGTACACTTATGTTAGTGGATGGTGTTTTAATTAGCGCAGAGGCTAATTAATGTTTAGCCGTTATATTTTCCTCGTCGGTACCCGCTATGGCATTTCTCATCGTCACAGCCATTTAGTCTCTTTTATTTCACGCTTGTCCACGGCAGGTTTGATCATTGGTGTTGCGCTTTTGATTCTGGTCATGTCCATCATGAATGGGTTTGATAAAGAACTACGCGAAAATATTCTTGGCGTTATGCCGCAGGCCGTTATTTATCATCGCCAGGCGATTGAAGATCCGAAGCAGTTAATTGCTGATCTTAAACAGCACCCGCAGGTATTGGCAGCATCACCTTTCGTACAGTTACAGGGTTTGCTCAGTTGTCAAAAACGGGTCGCACCCATCAATATTTTTGGTATTGATGCTGCGCAAGAACGTACAACATCTAAACTGCCTCAGTTTTTACCTGAAGGCACGCTTGAAAAATTAACAAGTCATGAAGCGGCAATTATTATTGGGCGCGGCGTTGCAGAAAAGCTGAATGTACAAGTCGCAGACACTATCAGTTTAGTTATTCCTGTGGACGGAAATGCGGCACCGCGAATTAAAGTCGTTCATGTGCTAGAGATTTTAGATACTCATACCGACGTTGATAACGCTTTGGCGCTGATGGCGATTGATACGGCGGCTGCATTGTCTGGCTATCCAGGGCAAATTACCGGCGTACGTTTAAAGGTCGAAGATCTTTTCGCCGCGCCGCAAGTGGTGCGCGATATTATGCAAACCCTACCTGCAGAATATAGTGGTTCCAGTTGGATGCGCACTCACGGTAGTATTTATCAAGCGATCCAGATGTCGAAAAACCTGGTGGGTATGCTGCTGTTTTTAATTATCGCTATTGCTGCGTTTAATTTGATTTCCACGCTCATTATGGTGGTGGTAGATAAGCAGGGTGATATTGCAATACTGCGCACAATGGGTGCATCTACTGTAGAAATTATGGCGATTTTTATGGTGCAGGGTGGGTTAATTGGATTGATTGGTACGTCTATCGGTTTGGTGGTGGGCGTAACACTTTCTTATTTTGTCACACCTTTAGTGCATATTATTGAGCGTTTGTTTGGGATTCAGTTTTTGCATTCTGATGTTTATCCCATCACATATTTGCCATCGGAATTAGTGGCTGGTGATGTTGTTAAAGTGGTTGTTACCGCTTTGTTGATTAGTTTTTTTGTCAGCCTTTACCCCGCATGGCGGGCTAGCAAAATTCAGCCGGCGGATGCGTTGCGTTACGAATAATTATTCACGCCGAAATTTATTTCGAAAAAACCGCTCATAGGCGGTTTTTATTTTTCTATCTCTGCGGCTTTTTCTGCGCGTCTTTTTTTACGTTTATCCCAGCTATGCTGTACATTCCAGCGCCAGAAAAACTGCATGGCAAAATAACCTAGCGCTCCAAATGTCAGGCCGGTCAATACTGAGCCGGCAAGTAAGGGTTTCCATAGGTGGCCAAATTCATTTGCCAACCAATCCCAAGTCAATTCCGGCTCAACCATTAATGGTTGGGACTGTAAAACAAGACTGCCTACCTGATAAGTGATAAAGAAGAAAAACGGCATGGTGAAAGGGTTTGTAATCCAGGTAAGCGCGACTGAAATCGGCAAATTACACCGAAACAGTAGCGCAGCACCGGCGGCGACTGGCATTTGTCCCGGTATTGGTAAAAGCGCAATCAGCAGACCCCAAAAAAAAGCTACCGAGACAGAATGGCGATTTAAATGAAAGAGGTTCGGGTCGTGCAGTAGATCCCCGAGAAAATGCAGGGCGGGGTTGCTCTTGATTGCCGCGGGTGTGGGAATAAACCGTTTAAGTAGATTGCGCGCCATGCTTAAAACCAGAGTACAGCCAAAAATGAGGAGGCATTATGCCTTTAAATGATCATTAAGACTATGTAGGTATAAAGGGTGTGGAATTCAAGGGCAGCGAACCTTGCCCGTGTGTAGAGGATGCCATAAGCTGCGCGTCAATCTGATGACAAGGAATATAAACAGCTGTTCACTTCTGCTGGAGATAAGGACTATCGCTATGCCCGTCAATTTATTGCTGTTCTCATTCGGCGTAATTGCTGCCAGTTATTTTCCACTGTTACCTCCATTATGGTGCTTGTTCTTGCTGGCGCCCCTTGTGCCTCTATGCTGGAAATGGCGCGTTTGTCGTTATTTTCTTGCCGTAATCGTGGGTGTCGCTTGGGGTGTATTTTGCGGTCACCATCTGGTTGACATGCAATTGGCCGATGAACTGACGGCGAAAGATTTGATTGTCAAAGGGCAAGTGCAGGGGCTACCAGAGCAGGATGATCGCCGCCTACGCTTCAATTTTCGCGTGATTTCCGTAACTACTAGCGGCGGTCGGGATATCCCGGTCGACCAGTTTCCCTCCAAACTTCAACTGAGTTGGTATCAGTTCCAACGCAGTGGTAAGTCCACCGCGCTTCCCTCAATTTCCGTTGGCGACTCCTGGCAATTACGTGTTCGTCTCAAGCGTCCGCGCGGATTTGCCAACCCCGCCGGTTTTGACTACCAAGCCTGGTTATTGCGACAAGGCATAGGGGCCACCGGTTATGTAGTAGACGGCCCCGTCAATCAATTGCTACCTGCTATTAATCAGTGGCGCTGGGATGACTGGATCGATCAACAGCGACACCGATTGCAACAGTGGATCATCACTCACAGTGATAGCAATGAGCGAAGCATCCTCGTTGCGTTACTGATCGGTGATTCCGGATTGGTCGACAAAGAGCAGTGGACGCGCATGCAGAGGACCGGAACTAGCCATCTCATTGCTATCTCGGGTCTACATGTCGGATTCCTTGCGATCTTCGGCTTTTACGCAGGCCTTTTTTTGGGGAAATGTATTCACCTGTTTTGCCATCGCTGCCCTGCGTTGTTTATTGCCTGGTGGTCGGCGGTTGTATGTGCGAGTTTTTATTCGGCGTTGGCCGGCTTTAATATCCCTACCATACGCACTTTAATTATGTTGGCAGTGTTTTATTTTGCGTGTATCTGGCGAAGAAGCATTCGTATTGGTGATATTTTTTCTTTTGCATTGGCATTGGTCGTTTTAATCGACCCTCTCGCTGCACTGGATATGGGCTTTTGGTTATCTTTCGGCGCGGTTGCGCTCTTATTATTCTATTTTTCTGGGCGCTTGGTTCCAAAAAAATTGGCTGGATCCTGGTCGGGATTTAGTGTGGTAGATGTGGTAACAGGTTTTGCTCGTTCACAATGGGTAATGTTCATTGGCTTGTTGGTACCACTTAGCGTCCTTGTCAGTAGTATTTCTTTAGTAGCGCCTGTCGCAAATGCTGTGGCAATTCCATTGATCACTTTTATTGTGGTGCCGCTACTGTTAATCAGTGCAAGCACAAGAAATTTATTTGAAAGCTTGAGTGATTTTTTACTAAATGGTGCTGCTTGGGTAATGGAAGCTGTAAAATTATTTTTAGATGCATTGCTTCAATTGGGGGGCGCTTGGTCAAGCCCGGTCGTTGCATTTTCGCCGACCTTGGCAGTATTAATTGGCGTCAGCTGTTTGCTCCTACTCATGCCGAAGGGGTTGTTTCCGCGGATGTTGGGCTGGAGTGGATTATTATCAGGCTTAGTTCTCAGCTTTTTTGCTGCCCGGCCTAATCAACCGGATTTACAGCTTACCGTTCTGGATGTGGGGCAGGGCACATCAGTAGTGGTGCAGGTGGGAAAACAAACATTGGTGTACGACACTGGCCCAAAATACTCCGACAACTTTGATGCGGGCAGCGGAATAGTCGCGCCTTATCTCAATGCACAAGGGATAACGCGTATTGATCGACTAGTGGTGAGCCACAGTGATATGGATCATTCGGGAGGAATGACTGGTCTCTTGGATAAGATGCCCGCTGATCAGATATTTGCAGGTGAACCTCAAAAAATGCCCCAGGGAATAAATGCGCGAAACTGCCATCAAGGTTTTGCTTGGGAATGGCAATCGGTGACTTTCCGATTTTTAGAGTTTCCGCAACTCAAAGGCAGTAGCGTTAATAATCATTCGTGCGTACTGCTTATCAGCTATAGAGATCAACACATTTTGTTGCCTGGAGATGTCGAAACTTCAGTCGAAAATCAGTTGTTACGCACGCAGCAACTTCCGCAAAAAATAAATGTATTACTGGTTGCCCATCACGGTAGCCGCACGTCATCCGGCTTGCAGTTTGTCAATTACACCCAGCCAGACGTGGTTATATATTCCGCTGGCTTTCGTAGCCAGCACGGCCATCCCCATAAAGACGTGCGTAAACGTTTCCAGGCCGTCGGCAGTCGTGAAATTAATACAGCCGAGGCGGGCGCCGTTGTGTTTGAATGGAAGCAAGGCCGGCTTGACGTTGTTCGCGAATATCGGAATTTCAGGCAGCGGTATTGGTTTGATTAAATGCTAGGCGAGGCGTTACTCCTTCACACATTTACGTTCTATCCCTTCGCCCGGCATGGCAATCCTCACTTCTTGTGGTAATGTACGCCGCAATTCAAGCCAAGCGCCGTATAACAAGAGGGCTATATCTGTGATCGAGATTTTTTTAGCGGGTGGTATTTTGATGTGGCCCTTGTTGGCCTGTTCGTTGATTGTGATCGCCATAAGCGCTGAGCGTTATTGGACTTTAAACCCCTCCAAAATAGTTCCCAAAACCCTGTTGGCGCAGGTGTGGACCTGGATTAAGAATAATCAGCTTGATGCCACCAAGTTGCGTGAGCTCAAGCAATCATCCCCTCTTGGCTATATTTTGGCCGCAGGCTTGAGCAATTCCAAACATGGTCGCGATGTTATGAAAGATTCTGTGCAGGAAGCTGCCAATAAGGTGATCCATGATCTTGAGCGTTATGTCAGCGTACTGGGGACCATTGCTAACCTTGCGCCGTTACTCGGGTTGCTGGGTACTGTGTTGGGGATGATCGAAATTTTTAACGGTATCCTGTTGCACGGAACCGGTTCAACCAATGTCCTTGCGGGTGGTATTTCGATCGCACTTTATACGACTGTTGCCGGCCTGGTAGTCGCGATTCCTGCGACTATTGCCCATAAGTTTTTTCAGCGCCGCATTGATTCCATTGTCGTAACTATGGAAGAGGAGGCGATCAAACTCATCGATGCGCTTCACAGCGAGCGTCGCGTCGACGTGAAACTGGTTTAATAATTCGAGGTTATCCTGTGAAATTTCGTCGACAAGAACGGCAGGAAGAATTTATCAATTTGACCTCATTGATCGATGTGGTTTTTATCCTGCTGATTTTCTTTATGGTTTCTACGTCCTTCACCAAGGAAAGTCATTTAACGGTAAGCTTGCCCGAAGCAGTAGGAACTCCGCCTAATGAGATGCCGCAGGAAATTGAGATCCTGATCGCTGCCGACGGCAGTTACGCGATCAATGGCAAGGCGCTGGTGAACACCAAAATCGAAACTCTGAAGTCGGCGCTGGAAAAAACATCAGAGGGGAACAATAAGGCACCGCTTGTTATTACTGCCGATGCCAAAACACCGCATCAGGCTGTAGTACAGGCGATGGATGCAGCTGGGCAGTTGGGTTTTGCCCATCTCAGCATCACCACCCGTCAACCTGAACCTGAAAAAGACTAGCAACTCAGCTACAATCTGCACCAGCTTCGCAATTATCCAAGGACTTTTGTATCGACGATGCAAAAGTCCTTCTTGTTTTTATAGGGCAGCGATTTGAATTCCCCTGATCCCCAACAGCAAAATCAACAGCAGCGTATTCAAAATGACGACCGCTGGCTTGCGGCCTGGTATGGTTCACGCCGTTGGACGCTGTGGCTATTACCACTAACCGGCCTGTTTATTTTCATCGCCAATCTGCGTCGTTTTTGGTTGCTGCGACACGCACCTAAAAAACTGGCGACACCCGTTATTGTGGTGGGAAATATCTCAGTTGGTGGTACAGGTAAAACGCCGCTACTAATCGCGCTTGTGCGATGGCTGCAGTTGCAAGGATTTAATCCAGGTGTGATCAGTCGCGGTTATGGCGGTAAGGCTAGCCGTTATCCGTATTTGTTGGATGAGTCCAGCACACCCGCCGAAGCAGGGGATGAACCCGTCACCATCTTCCAGCAAACCGGCTGCAAGGTCTGTGTTGGATCTGATCGGCTTGCGTCTGCAAAACTTTTGGAGGACCAAAGTTGCGACATTTTATTAAGCGATGATGGTTTACAACACTACCGTTTGAGGCGCGATGTTGAAATCGCTGTTGTGGACGGCCTGCGCGGCTTGGGCAACGGGTGGCGGTTGCCCGTGGGACCTTTGCGCGAATCCGCTTCCCGGCTGAAACATGTTGATTGGGTCGTCGTCAATTCTCCACCCGAGAATTTTTTACTGGTCGGGTTGGAGGACTTGTTTTATGTTCCCATGCACATACAACCACAAGATTTTGTTAACTTGCACTCAGGCCAAAAGGTTGGTGCTAATTATTTCAACCACACGCCGGTAAATGCAGTTGCAGGTATTGGCAACCCCCAGCGTTTTCAAAAAACCTTGGCGCAATTGGGTGTTGAGGCTTCGCTCCGCATTTTTTCGGATCATCATCCCTACGCGCCGGGTGATTTGATTTTCGATAACAATTTCCCTGTCATTATGACGGAGAAGGACGCGGTGAAATGCAGAGCTTTTGCGCAACCCAATTGGTTTTATTTGCCGATAACTGCCAGTCTGCCCGATAGTTTTTGGGGCGCGCTCCAGCAAAAAATTGCGCGCGTTTTAGAGCAAAAAAAGGCGCTCTTTAAGTTTAAATAGAAATTGTCCATGGGATGCCATTATGAGTTTTTATGTCGTAATTCCAGCGCGTTATGCTTCTACCCGTCTGCCAGCAAAACCTCTGAAAGATATTGCCGGCAAACCGATGATCCAGCATGTTTACGAGCGCGCGTGTGAGAGCAATGCAAAGCAAGTGATAATTGCTACCGACGATGAGCGCATCCAGGCTGCTGCACAAGCGTTTGGCGCGCGAGTATGCATGACCTCGACCGCGCATAATTCCGGCACAGATAGGCTGCAGGAAGTGGTAACACAACTGGGTTTGAGTGCTGCTGATATAGTTGTAAACGTGCAAGGCGACGAGCCGCTCATTCCCGCTGCTGTTATTAACCAGGTTGCAGAAAATCTTGCACAGAACCAATTCGCCAGCGTAGCTACCCTGAGTGAACCTATTCATCAGTTGGATGATTTCCGCAATCCGAATATTGTTAAAGTTGTAGCCGATCAATCGGGTAAGGCTCTCTATTTTAGTCGTGCCCCGATTCCCTGGCCGCGCGATTATTTTGTCAATGCGGATGTAAATGATTTACCGGATAATTTTCCTGCGCAGCGGCACATAGGGATATATGCCTATCGTGTGGCCTTACTTAATCGCTTCATAACATGGCCTCAAGCGCTGTTAGAACAGATCGAATCTTTGGAGCAATTACGTGTTTTGGCAAATGGCGAAGCAATCCATATTGCACAGGCTTGCGCGCTTGTACCTGGCGGAGTAGATACCGAAGCTGACTTACTGCGGGTAAAAGCGATTTTGGAAAATTAATTTTGGCAGGTGCAAAATGACCAAGGTGTTATTTGTGTGTTTGGGAAATATTTGCCGTTCACCCACGGCAGATGGAATTTTTCGCCAATTGATCGCTCGTGAAAAATTGGATCAACGAATTGTTGTTGATTCAGCCGGGACTGGCGATTGGCATATCGGTAAGGCACCTGATTCACGCACTGTCGCAGCCGCCCGCCAGCGTGGTTATGATTTATCGATACTGCGCGCGCGTCAGGTAAGTGCTCGCGATTTTGATGAATTTGATTATGTATTGGCGATGGACAAATCCAACCTGATGGATTTGCAGCGCATTAGACCCACGAGTCATACCGGGCATCTCGGATTATTTTTAGACTTCGGCTCCCGCAGCGACTATCGCGAAGTTCCCGATCCCTATTACGGTGGTAACGATGGGTTCGAGTTAGTGTTGGATTTGGTTGAAGATGCGGCGCAGGGTTTGTTACATCATATCCGCAAAAACCCGCGTTAATTTGCAGTATATTGCACGAAAGGTAGACAGGCTGTGCCACTTTTTTTACCCCACTTTAATCTACAAAAATTTAATACGCTCGCAGTGCCGGCGTTTGCGCAGTATTTTGTCAGCGTGAAAACGGAAGACGAATTGCGGGAGGCATTGGCATTTGCACGTAACGAAAAGCTGCCTCACATGTTTTTGGGTGGTGGTAGCAATATTGTTTTGCGCGATAATTTCCCCGGCCTGGTTATTCATATCAAAAATCAGGGTAAGGAGGTTGTCGGTGAAAACGAAGAGTTTATTTGGTTGAAAGTTGCAGCAGGAGAGAATTGGCATCAATTAGTTGAGTATTCTCTTGATAATGCATTGTACGGTCTTGAAAACCTGTCATTAATTCCTGGTAGCGTCGGCGCGGCACCCATCCAGAATATTGGTGCCTACGGTGTGGAGATTAAAGACGTGGTTGCGGAACTTACCGCGCTGAATATTGGTTCCGGTTTGTTAGTGACTTTTGCCAACGAAAGTTGCCAATTTGGCTATCGCGATAGCATCTTCAAACAATCATTGCTGGATCAGTACGTAATTACCTCTGTGACCTTGCGGTTGCGCAAGCAACCGCAGCTGAATCTTAGCTACCCGGCATTACGTGCCGAGTTGCAGAATACTGGCGATGGGGATATCACGCCTCGGCAAGTGAGTAGGGCTGTGGTTAGTATCCGTCAATCCAAATTGCCTGATCCCGCCAAGGTTCCAAATGTAGGTAGTTTTTTTAAAAACCCTGTTATAAGTGCCTTGGAATTTGCGACTCTAAAAGAACTGCACCCAGGTGTCGTCCATTATCCGGCTGAAAATGGTCAGGTTAAATTGGCGGCAGCATGGTTGATTGATCAGGCGGGTTGGCGGGGTAAAGAGGTAAATGGTGCTCTTGTTCATCCGCAGCAAGCCTTGGTGCTTACCAATCCTCAGGCTGGGAGTGGGGCTTCTGTATTGGTGCTTGCCGAACGGATTAAAGCTTCGGTGTGGAAGTATTTCGGCGTGATGCTCGAAATGGAGCCGCGGGTTTACCCTTGAGCTTGAAAGTATGAAACTCACGTCTTGATCAATCAAAATGTAATAAATACAACGGTGTAATCAATTTTTGGCATTTAATCTAGCCGAAACGCACGATTAAATAGTGGTAGTTTGTGAAGAGTCTCACTACAATCATTAAAAATGTGCCAGCCGCATTGGTGGCATTTATAACAACAATGTTATGTATCCGGTTTCGGATTGGGGGCTAGTTTGACAAAGATTCTCGTAGTCGATGATCACGATCTAGTTCGCATGGGGATAGTGCGTATGTTGGCCGACATAGACGGCTATCAAGTGGTTGGGGATGCCAAGAGTGGCGAAGAGGCGGTGACTAAGGCGCGTATTTTAAAGCCTGACGTTGTCTTGATGGATGTAAAAATGCCTGGCATGGGCGGGCTTGAAGCGACTAAAAAGTTGCTGACCGTGAACCCTGTAATCAAGATTATCGCAGTTACCGCTTGTGATGATGACTTGTATCCGACCCGTCTTATGCAGGCGGGCGCGGTAGGTTATGTCACTAAGGGCGCAGAGTTCACCGAAATTACTGATGCAATCAATAAAGTGATTCGCGGTGATTTATACATGAGCAACAGTATCGCTCAACAGTTGGCGCTTAAAACTTTTTCAGGTGGTAATAGTCAGGAATCGCCGTTTGAAAAGTTATCACAGCGAGAGCTACAAACAGCGATGTTGATTGCGAATGGCCAAAAGGTGAACGACATTGCTAATACCTTTTGTGTAAGTCCCAAAACTGTTAACTCGTATCGCTACCGAATTTTCGAGAAATTGGATATCAATAGCGATGTGGAATTAACGCTCCTAGCAGTAAAGCACAACCTTCTCGACCCGGAAGCTGTCGTTTAACGACAGCTTCCGTCCGACTTCAAACTGACGTTTTTTGATGACGCACGATAGCGCTGATCGTTTCGATCACTCCCGATTTTTATCCAACACCACTCAGCAACCCGGCATTTATCAAATGTTTGGTAGTGATGGAGTGATCCTGTACGTCGGCAAAGCTAAAAATCTTAAAGCACGCCTGTCCAGTTATTTTCGTAAAACCGGTTTAACGACCAAGACCCAAGCGTTGGTGAATCGTATTGCGCGCATCGAAGTTACGGTGACAGCGAGTGAAACCGAAGCTCTGATTCTCGAACAAAATCTTATTAAGTCCAATCGCCCGCCGTACAACATTCTGTTGCGTGACGATAAGTCTTATCCATATATTTTTATTTCCAGTGGGGAAGATTACCCCCGAATCTCGTTTCATCGCGGAGCGAAAAAGAAACGGGGCGATTATTTTGGCCCTTTTCCCAATGTTGGTGCGGTAAAAGAAAGTCTGCATTTTTTGCAGAAAACCTTTCGCGTTCGCCAATGTGAAGATAGTGTGTTTAAAAATCGCACTCGACCCTGCTTGCAATACCAAATAAAACGCTGCACCGCTCCTTGTGTTGGCTTTATTTCGCCTGAGGATTACAAAACCGATTTGCATCATACAAGTCTGTTTCTTACGGGGAATGCCGATAAATTGCTCAGCGAGTTGGCAGATAAGATGGACACGGTCGCGCAGGAGCTGAACTTTGAAAAGGCGGCGGCTTATCGCGATCAGATTACCGCGTTGCGCACTGTACAATCACAGCAGGTGATAGAAGAGGGCAATGGCGATATTGATGTTATTGCCGCCGACATGCGCGCAGCTGCCATTTGTGTGCATGTGTTGTTTATTCGGCAAGGCCGGATTTTGGGTAGCCGAAGTTTTTATCCTTCCGCTACATTGGCGGAGACGCCGGGCGAAATCCTCGCTGAATTTATCCCGCAGTTTTATCTTGCCAGCAGTGGGCGCGAAATTCCCCGTGAATTAATTGTTAGCCACGCGCTAGAAGAATCCGATTTAATTGGTAGTGCGTTACAGCAAGCTGTCGGGCGGCAGGTATTTATCAACCATCAGGTGCGTAGTCATCGTGCGCAATGGTTGCAGATGGCGGCAACAGCAGCCCAGCAAAATCTAATTGCTCACGTTAACAACAAGAAGAATTCACTTGATCGTTTCATCGCATTACAAGAAGCGCTCAACCTTGATGAGACGCCACAGCGGATGGAGTGTTTTGACATCAGTCATAGCAGCGGTGAGTTGACGGTCGCCAGCTGTGTGGTCTTCGATACCAATGGCCCGTTGAAATCCGATTATCGCCGTTTCAATATTGAAGGCATTACCCCCGGCGATGACTACGCAGCAATGGAGCAAGCCCTTACCCGACGTTATACCCGTCTGCAGAATGGTGAGGGTAAATTGCCTGACATTTTGTTAATCGACGGGGGTAAAGGTCAGTTAGGTAAGGCGAAAGAAGTGCTGGCTGAGCTAGGTGTGCAAGGTGTGCTGCTGATTGGCGTGGCCAAAGGTTCAACGCGCAAGGCGGGTTTTGAAACCTTGTTTGATGGTGAGACGGGGGCAGAAATTGTATTGCCCGGTGACTCACCCGCACTGCATCTGATTCAGCATATACGCGATGAATCACACCGTTTTGCTATCACCGGTCACAAACAGCGGCGCGATAAAAAACGCAAAACCTCAACCCTGGAAGATATCCCCGGAATAGGTGCTAATCGCCGCCGCGAGCTATTGCGTCATTTCGGCGGATTGCACGAGATACAGAATGCAAGCATTAATGATTTGGCTCGTGTGAATGGGATTAGCCAGCGTTTGGCAGAAGATATCTACGCATTTTTTCATAACGATTAAACCCCGCTCGATATATACTCCAAATGTTTCAGTAATATAACCAAGGGGTGTTAATAGCCTATCGCTGGTGTATTATCGCGCCCGACCAACGACAGCCACCGGGAATCGCTTATGACCCTTGCCAACCAACTTACCTTGGCGCGGATTTTTTTAATCCCTCTCTTCGTGGTTGTTTTTTATTTACCCTTTGGCTGGGCTTACATAGTCTCCTCAGTAATTTTTAGTATTGCTGCGATTACCGATTGGGCGGATGGCTATGTTGCGCGCAAGTACAATCAAAGTACTCCTTTCGGTGCTTTCCTCGACCCGGTTGCCGACAAGCTAATGGTGGCAATAGCGCTCCTGTTATTAGTGACTCTGCATGCTGATTCTGCTTGGTTTGTGGTTGCTGCCGCCGTCATCGTGGGCCGCGAGATTGTCATTTCGGCATTGCGTGAGTGGATGGCAGAAGTTGGGCACAGAGCTAGTGTCGCTGTCTCTAGCATTGGTAAGATCAAAACGACGCTGCAAATGACGGCAATTATTGTGCTCCTAACCAATATTCAATTGCTGCTTCCGTTGGGCTTTGTAGCTTTAGCTGGTGCTGCAGTATTGACGCTATGGTCAATGATCATTTATTTGCGCGCTGCTTGGCCCTATTTATTGCCTAAATCGCCCGAAAAATAACGGCTTTTTGTGCGACCTGCGCAGCATTTAAACAACTGCCAAAAAACCTTCTAGCGAGTTATATAAAAGACTAGGATTTTCAAAATGAGTCCGCTAGAATTGCGGCCTCTCGAAATGGCGCGATAGCAAAGCGGTTATGCTCTGGATTGCAAATCCAGCGAGTCCGGTTCGACTCCGGATCGCGCCTCCATTTTTTCCCTTTTACGTACCGACGTAAAAGCACTCCGCCCGAGTGGTGAAATCGGTAGACACAACAGATTTAAAATCTGTCGATCTTTTGGTCGTGCCGGTTCAAGTCCGGCCTCGGGCACCATCTCCAAGTTTAGTAATAACCCAGAACGTCTAAAAACCCGCAGAAATGCGGGTTTTTTTATGGTTTTTTGTTCAATCGTGTCCATAGAGTGCCGTCATCCATTTTTTAATTCCGAAGTCAAGCCGGAAGCTGCGGCCAGCGGAAGGGTCGGTTGCGTCACATTCGGACTTGCGAGAAGCAATAAGCGGCGTCCGGGTTGGTTCTCGTGTCTAGCTTTCGCAGCTATTTTAATTCGGGGCTAGGTTGGCTTCCGCACAGAGTGAGGCAGGGCAAGCATACAGACTTCGGCATTAGTTGAATGGGGTATTACCCCACTGAGAAGAACGATGCTGGAAAAAGGAAGCCTCATGAAGTGCTTATTTCTTACATCTAGTCCTGGTTACGGGCATACCCGTGCCGCCGAGGCCATTGAGCAGGTGCTCCAATATAGCCATCCCGACATTGAAATAAAATATCTGAATATCACCAGCCTCATAGACGATAAGGTGAGCGAGGCGATCCAGGACGGCTATCTACGCATGACTGCTGAGCAGCCGGAGCTCTATCAAAAACTGTACGATCTGGATAAAAATTTCTATTTGCAATTAGCAGGCAAGATTCCTGCGGATCAGAATCTCATTGACTTCCTGGAAGAGCAGCAGCGTCGATCCTTTCCCGAGGTTTTCGAACGCTCGCGTTTTTCGCTGCCGGTATTTTATAAGAATCTCGACAGCGCATTGCTGAATACTCTCATTAACAGCATTTGCAATCGCACTAAAATTCCCGTCGGGCGTTTGCTGACGCAAGGTTTGTTAGGGTTGATGTACAACATTATGGCATCGCGCCTGAAAAAGTTCGTCAATGATTATCAACCCGATTGTTTAGTTGCTACGCAAATGTATCCCAATGCCTTGCTCTCGCGCTCAATTGAAAAGGGATTGATTACCCAGCCAGTGATCGGTGTGCTCACGGATTACGGTGTGCATGGAGTTTGGGTGCGCAACACAACGAGTCTGTACTGTGTGAGTCATGAAGAAGTTGCGCAGTCATTGCGTGATCAGGGCGTTGCTGCAGACCGTATCAAGGTGACCGGTATTCCATTAATGCCAGCGTTCGCCAATATCCCCACTCAGTCCCAAGCGCGCGTGCACCTTGGGCTTGAGCAACATCCGACAGTCTTGATTACCGGTGGGCAGTGCAGCATTGGAGTGGTAGAGGCCGTTAAACAACTACTACAAGACCAAAATCATAATTATCAGGTGCTAGTTGCGGCGGGCGCGAATTCTGCCGATGTGGTTGCCTTGCGTGAACTCGCAAAGGAATATCAAAACCGGTTTCGTTTATATGGCTGGTGTAAAGATATTAGCTATTTAATCTGTGCCGCGGACGTGGTGATTGGTAAGCCGGGTGGTTTAACCCTGAGTGAATCACTCGCTTGCGGCCGGCCGTTTATTGCAACCTGCTGCTTGGGTGGGCAAGAGGCGCATAACGTACAATTTTTGCTAGATAAAAAAGTCGGTCTGCATGTGGATGTTGCGCAATTGCCGCAGGCGTTGAGCGATCTTTTCAGCAATCCGCAATTGTTGCGCAACATGAAACGCAATGCCTATCAATTGGGTCGTCCGGACGCGGCTATGGCTGTAGTTGCAGAGTTGGAAAATGTAATAAAACACCGCGAGCAAGTTTCTGCGGTGCCATTGCGTGCAGGCGTGTTATGAGCACTGATGTATTCTATCGCTTCATGTGTTGGTACGACGCGCGATGGCGGCGTAAACACAAGGTCGAAAAATTTGATGATCTGTTGAGTTTTTCGTTTGAAAAATTTGCAGGTGAGCGACGCCTGATGAATGATGGAACCTGGGTGGAGCCAGGCGATGACTTGGCTATTTTGCATTTTAATCGCGAGTGTTTTGCAAACCTGTCAGGTAGTCCGAAAGATTACATCCGCAACGCCTTGCGCTTTCGCAAACTGTTGTTGGGCTCGTTTGCAAAACTGGCTCAGGATGTTAATTGCAACGAAAAATTCCTCAATGTGAAGGCCTTTCACGGAATCAGTTGGATACCTCCCCACGGCCAGAAGTTGGGATTTCTCATTGAGCCGGTTCCTGGGTCAATGCACAACAAGATTCGAAAGATCTACTTCAAAATTTTGCTAAAAGTCTTCTTTCCTCATGTCGCCACTGGGGAAAAAACTCCAATCCAAGCGCATGCCTAT
>DATIDX010000280.1:0-11607 GCA_035456025.1 Cellvibrio sp.
TAACGCCTATGGATATGGGAATTTTATTTTTTACTGTAAAAGTCATTGGTGCAATTTCTGATTTGGTGATGGGGCAAATCACCGATCGCTTTACCTTCCTGCAAGGCCGCTATCGCCCCTGGTTGTTATGGTTGGCAATTCCCTACGCGGTCAGCGTGTTCTTTGTATTTACCACGCCTAACTGGGAATACGATGCCAAATTAATTTGGGCCTATTCCACTTACATCATGATGACCTTGATTACCTCAGGTGTTGGTATCCCCTATATTTCATTGCCCAGTGCATTAACCAGTGATCCCAAAGAAAAACTATCTGCTAATGGCTATCGTTTATTCCTCGCAAAAATTGGTGCCTTTATGGTGGCGATTGTGGTGCCGGTTGTAGCTGGCATGTGGGAAGACAAATCGGTTGGCTATCAAGTGGCTATGGCGATTATGTCGGTCATTGGTGCAGCCATGTTTTTGTTTTGTTATTTCAACACCACCGAGCGTGTAGTGCATGTGGTTGAACCACAACCCTTATGGAATCAGTTTGTACAGCTTCTGAAAAACGACCAGTGGTTAATTCTAGTTGCGGTCTGTGTTACCGGCACTATCGGTTATGTTATTCGTGGTTCGGTTGCGATTTATTATGCGAAATATTATTTGGGTGGCGATGAAGCCTTGGTGTCTGCATTTTTGTCGACCGGAGTCGCCGCTGCAATTCTGGCTATGGTTGCCTCCACCTGGATCACCAAAATTTACTGCAAAATAAATTTGTTCCGCTACACGCAATTATTGGTTGCGGCATTGAGCGTAGCGATTTATTTCCTGGTTGGCCGCGAGGATGTGGTGCTCGCATTTGTATTGTATTTCCTGCTGTCTTTCGTAGTAGATCTACATGCGCCGGTGTTTTGGTCGATTATTTCGGAAACCATCGATTACGGCCAGGTTAAGAATGGCAAGCGTGTATCTGGTTTTGCGTATGGCGGTATCTCAGTTGGCCAGAAAGCCGGTATGGGCGTAGCTGGCTTGATGGTCGGTTGGTTGCTGACTTATTTCCAATACGTGCCCAACCAGGCGCAATCGGATTTTTCATTGATGGGCATTGCCTTGATGCTTTCTATTATCCCTGGCGTCTTCCACGCGTTAATGGGATTGTTTATGTTTAAGTATCGTATTAACGATGCTTATTACGCTGGCCTCAAAAATGAAATGCGTGCGAAAGGTTATATTGCAGAACATTAAAAGAGTTTGGAGAACATTGTGAACGAATTATTAAAACCCTTAATCCCCCAGCGCGCCGATCCGTTTATTTATAAACACACCGACGGCTACTATTATTTCACCGCCTCTGTGCCTCAGTACGACCGCATCGAATTGCGCCGCGCAAAAACCATTGCGGAATTGGCAACTGCAAAAACCGTTGATGCATGGCATAAACCTGCGACCGGCCCCTACAGCGAATTGTTATGGGCGCCGGAAATCCATTTCAATAAAGATCCACAGTCGGGTGAATCCGCTTGGTATGTTTACTTCGCTGCTGCTCCCAGCCGTGAAATAAAATTCGATTTATTCCAGCACCGTATGTATTGCGTACGCAACAAAAACGCCAATCCGCTCGAAGGTGAGTGGGAATTTATGGGGCAGATCGATAGCGGCATAGATACCTTCTGCCTTGATGCTACTACCTTCACCCATAACGGCGTGCTCTATTATTTGTGGGCGCAAAAGGATGTGGCTATTCGCGGCAATTCCAATTTATATATCGCCCCCATGAAAACTCCTTGGCAATTAGCCGGTGAGCCAGTGATGTTGACTAAACCGGAATTCGAATGGGAGATTCGCGGCTTCTGGGTGAATGAAGGTCCTTCGGTATTAAAACGCAACGGCAAAATTTTTATCAGCTATTCAGCGAGTGCGACGGATGAAAATTATGCGATGGGTTTATTGTGGGCCGATGAAAATGCCGATTTGTTAAATCCTGCTTCCTGGACTAAATCCAAAGAGCCAGTGCTCTGCTCGGATATTCCCAACAAAATTTTTGGCCCAGGCCACAATAGTTTCACCTACGGCGAAGATGGCGATACAGTAATGCTCGTCTATCACGCGCGCACCTATACCGAGATTGAAGGCGACCCGCTGTGGAATCCTGATCGCCACACCTTTGTAAAACCTTTGCGTTGGGATGATAAAGGTATGCCGGTATTTGGTAAGCCGTCTATGGCTGATTAACTATCTGCTAGATAGTTAAATTGCAGTTATTACTTTAATTCACGAAATCTGCAAATAAAAAATCCACTCATCATTATTGGTGAGTGGATTTTTTTATTCCCGCTGTTACCTATCTGCATAAAGTTTTGATCACCCAGGCCGATAAACATATTGGATAGAAGGGTGAGCCAAACACAACGCAATTAACAATTATTGCTGATTGTTTTTATTGCCGAAGATGCATTCGACGGGTGTGATGAAATTATTTTTGTCGGATTATTGTCATTTCATTCATGGTTTTAGTTTTGATTCTTTAAAACGTCAATAATCTTGCAGCATCTCACCCTCTTATTCCTTATTGATAAAAAATGGACAAATTCATCGCTTATTATTCTAAAAATAGAATAAAAAAGGATGCATTTAAAAATTTGTCTGCTAGTCTTATGCGCAAATTGTGACCAGTATCACATTTGCATTTTGCCTTCCGCTAACTATGTACAACCGAGGTGTAAGTGAAAAATCTATCACTTAAATGGAAGATTTTGCTGAGTGTGACCCTGACCTGTATCGCCGCTGTAGTCGCGACTACCCTGGTCACAGTGCGTTCCGGTATTGCGACTACTGAGACCGCAATTATTGAAGATACGCGCACCCTCGCGCAGGTTTTGGGTGAGGCTAGCATCGGCGCCATGACCTTTGATGACAGCGCAACTGTGGGCGCTTCACTAGGCGCACTGCGGGTCAGTCCGCGCGTGATCAGTGCGGTCGTATACAGCGATAAAAAACCATTCGCGTGGTATGAAAAAAATACTGATTCCAAAACCGTGCCGCGAGAATTATCGGGTAGTCCGCGTGTGGATGGGATTGAAACCGACGGAAATTTGTTGGTAATAACTGAAACAATTAAATCCGATGGAGCGGCGATTGGTGCAATCAGTCTGCGTGTCGATATGGCCGAAGTGGATGTGATAGTCACAGATGCAATTTATTCAGCTTTGGGGCTGGTATTTATTATCAGTTTAGCGGCGGCATCGCTCGCCTATGCGGTACAGCTCAGTATTGTGCGCCCGGTAAATAATGTGGTGACTGCGCTGCGTGACATCGCCGAAGGTGAGGGAGATTTGACGCGTCGTTTGCCGGTGACTGGCAACGATGAAATTTCAGAGTTGTCGCGCTGCTTTAATCAATTTGTAGAGCGTTTGCAATCGATCATTGCCAGCGTTGCGCAGACTGCGCGTGAAGTGAGTGATAACGCCGTTAACCTGTCGCAATTGTCGCGCGAAAATGAGCGTGAAATTCGCACCCAACAAACGGAAATCCAACACATCGTTGGCGCGGTAAAAGAAATGGCCGGGGTGGTGCAAAACGTTACGGTAAGCGTAACGGAAACTGCTGACAAATCCTTGCAAGCTGACAGTGCCGCTGCTGAGGGGCGCACTTTAGTAGTCAATACCATGGGACAAATCACCAATCTTTCCGGCGATATAAAAACTGCCGCAGAAGTGATTGATCGCCTGCGCAAAGAGACGGTGAGTATAGGCTCGGTGTTGGATGTAATTCGCGGCATCGCCGAGCAAACCAATTTGCTCGCGTTGAACGCAGCAATTGAAGCGGCGCGTGCGGGCGAACAAGGTCGCGGTTTTGCGGTGGTTGCTGATGAGGTGCGCACGCTCGCATCCAAGACCCAAAGTTCTACCACTGAAATTCGCGAAATGATTGAGCGCTTGCAATCCGGTTCGCACGAAGCGGTGGAAATGATGGCAGCGGGTACCAATCAAGCTGGTAGCGCAGTAATTAAAGCTAGTGATGCGAGCCATGCGCTGGAAAATATTACCGAAATTGTCAGTGTGATTCGCGACCGCACCAACCAGATTGCGGCGGCCTCGGAGCAGCAAAGTGCTGCGACCCGTCAAATAGAAAGCAATATTGACCGCATTTCCTCGGTCGCCACGCATACCGCAGATAGTTCAAGCCGTATTACCACCAACACTGGAAACCTGGCAGAGATGGCGGCGCGTATGGCTGAGCTGGTCGGGCGTTTCAGGGTTTGATGTTGATGTGAATTTTAGTGTTCTTTTGGTGTTTTTAATTGTTGTTTCAATTTTAATTTGTTCTTTTGTTGAAAGAGGAAAGTCCATGAAATCGTTTGTTGTTGCCGTTACTTTTTTTGCTTCATGCCTGGCGTCATCATTCTCAGCTGCGTGCGCTAAACCCGCTGGCAAACCTGATATCCCTGATGCAGCTACCGTTGTTACAGCACAAATGGTGAAAGCGAACAATGATATGAAAGCTTACGTAAAGGATATGGAGGCTTATCTGGGGTGCGCCGGCCTGCCGCGCGCTGATGAAAAGAAAGAGTTGGATGACCTGAAACAATTTGCTGAAGATTTCAACCAGGTTGTGCGCGCATTTAAGGCGAGATCAGCGGGTTAATATTATCGTTGAAAGATACTTACAAAAAATCCGCCGTATGGCGGATTTTTTTTAAGAAAAGGATACTTAATTTATCTGACTGCCCCAAATCGAGACGCCCGAATTTGATTGGGCACTAAAGGTGACTACAAAGGTTTTGGTATTGGGATTCCATTGCCGCGACACTACACCTTCATAAGTGTCATTACCAATTGCCAATGTAATTTGGTTGTCACCTGCAGCTAGCCAGGTCCCGGAAACAGCTCCGCTAATCGTCCCATCGTTGCTTAAATTTATGTTGATTGAGGTTTTGATGGCGGTGCTGATGTCTTTGCCGTGATTGATGTATTTATAGTTGCCGCTAATGTCGCTGAGGGCAATATTTTTATCTGCTCCTGCAGGGTTGGACGCTAGGGGTACATAACGGTAGGGGGCAACTACCGGCCAGCCTTCGGCGTTAAAAAATAATTCATGCACGCGGATTTCATGCTGCTCGCCACGGCTTGGGAATCGAGTATGGAAAAATAAAAAATATTGGTTTTTGTCAGTATCGTAATAGGCGGAGTTATGGCCCGCCGATACATAACCATAAGCAGTTCCCGTTTCTCCGGCGGTTAATGCGAATTGAAAATTGCCCATCAATTTTTGACCATGAGGCGCGTAGAGAGGGTCATCAAATAATTTGGTGGGATTACCTTTAACGCTGGTCATTTCTGTGCCTGTTGCATCGTAATAGGGGCCGTCGGGATTGGTGGCGCGAGCAACGCGAATATTATAAGCACCATTGGCATCGAGCCCGCCGAAGGAGCTAAACATGTAGTAATAATTTGTTTGATGGTTATAGAGCACGTACGCACCTTCAATGCGCGCGTGATTGCCACCCAGCAAATGTTTGCCGTAGCCTTGGCCGGGTTTCACAAGGCCGCTAGTTTTATCTAATTCCAGAATAAAAATACCGCCTGAGTAGGAGCCGTAGATCATCCACAGATTGCCGTTTTTATCAAAAAATACATCTGGATCGACAGCGTTAGGGTGCACAAGTGCATCGTAAATATTATTTCCGTCCTCACTGACCTCACCCCACATGCCTGACTTGAGCATGATTTGTTTATTGATATAAGGTCCTTCGACATTGTCTGAGACAGCAACTCCGAGAGCCGAGCGCGGCGAATCGCCCTTGCAGGTGTTGTAGTACATATAAAATTTGCCATCCTCCAATTGGATTACATCGGCAGCCCATAAGCCAGTTACCTGAGACCAGCTAAAGGCGAGGGCAAGTTCACTGGTGACTTTGTTACCAAACAACGGGTTTTGGTTATTAACCCCGTCAGCCACTTTGCTCCAGTTCATGAGATCGCTGGTTTTTGCAGCGGCCAGATGTGAGCCAAATACGTAGTATTGAGACCCCACTTTCAGCACCGATGGGTCATGTACAGATGCATTGATGAAATCGATATTAATCGCTGCGTTGCTGCTGCTTGAGCCGGCTTCGCTGCTGGTTGAATTGGCTCGGCTGCTGGTTGATAGGCTGCTCGCGGGTGTGCTGCTGCTTGCCATCAAACTGCTCGCCGGAGTTGGAGCGGCTGGTGAGCTACCTCCGCCACCACAGGCTGTCAGGGACAAGTTCAGTACAAGCGCTAACGGCGCCAGGGTTAATTTATTCATATTGGATTACCTGGTTGATGGTTCAATCGTTCTTTTTAATAGGTAGATTTAGAGGCTGGCTTTTTTCTATTATTTATATATAATAATACAAATCGAGTTGTTTTATTGATAGCTCTTTTTGTTGTTTTGTACGCATCCCCTTTGTCGTTGGATGGTGTAAATCTCGTGTTTATGCCACTTTTTCAGCCGCTGCAGGTTTCCTGCTGCGGCTTTTTTTGTGCTCTAGTTTATAGAAAAATTCATTTTTACCAGTTGACGCAATCTTGGTGACGTAATAGTATCGTAATTGTCTTACAATATGCATAATAAGTTGGCACCCAGTTTTCACTCCGGACAAGTATCCGGTCTGCACTGGCGACCCAAGGACAATCAGCTAACCTTTTATAAGACAAATAAATCAATGATTTAATAATAATGATTGCTCTGTCGGGATATTCCGGACGGCTTCAGCAATCGAGCACGGGAGATCACTCATGTTCCAGAAAAAAACACTCAGCCTGTCTATCGCCATGATTGCTGCGCTAGGTTCGTCCTATGCGGCCATTGCACAGGAAGATAAGGTTGAAGAAATTGTTGTTTCCGGTATTCGCGGAAGCTTGGAAAAAGCGCTCGATGTGAAGCGCGAGAATGCGCAAATTGTGGATGCAATCGTTGCGGAAGATATCGGCAAATTCCCAGACAACAACGTAGTAGAAGCCATGCAGCGCATCACTGGTGTGCAGGTAACTAATCGCGGTGCAGGTGAAGCAACCGGTATTTCGATTCGTGGTCTTACGGATATCAATACAACTGTAAATGGCCGCAATATTTTTACTGCTTCAGGCCTGTCTGTTCAATTGCAAGATGTGCCCGCGAGTTTGATCAAACAAGTCGATGTTTATAAAACCCGCTCCGCGTCGCAAATTGAAAACGGTATTGCAGGTTCTGTTGATATTAAAACCCAGCGCCCATTTGATTTTGAAGGTTCCAAATTTGTATTGGCCGCGCGTGCGATCAATCAGGAACAGGCGGACGAAATTGATCCAAATATCAGCGGCTTGGCCAGTAATCGCTGGGATACTGGCGCGGGTGAATTTGGTGCTTTGGTAAACCTGTCTTACGCAGAAACCAATTATCGCGATCAAAGTGTCACCGCTGGGGCAATGGTGCCGTTTGCAACGGATAAACCGGTTGCGCCCTTTGGTAATTATGAGCGAATTTTTCTTGATCGGGCTGGGGTTGCCGAAAATCCGATTTGGACTCCAGGCTTGCTGAACGGCTTGCCAAGTGCGCCTGGTTCTACGGTAAATGTTAATGGCCAACCGATGGAATACATCCTCGGTCGCGATGCAATTTTCTCCAGCGATTACACTGGTAAGCGTGAGCGCTCTGCGGCGAATGTGTCATTGCAGTTTGCTCCCGACGAAAAGTCGGAATACACCTTTGAAGCTTTTTATAACGGCTATCGCAACGAATCATTCAACTCGTTGTTGTTCTCGTTTGCCGATTGGTGGGGCTCGTACAGAGATAGTCCAACTGCAGTAGCGGATGCGAATGTTGTTTTGTTCGAAGGCACCAATATCGTTAAATCGCGCAGTGTGAAAGACAACTGGTCGTTCACCAGTGGCGATTTGACTACCGGCAAGACCGATAGCTTTGTGTATGCGCTGGGTGGTGATTGGGAACTTTCAGACAACCTCACAGTGAAATCGGAAGTTGTTTACCAAGACAGTACCTTTGAATCGGATTTTATTGCCGCTCGCTATGAAGGTGCACGCTACGGTTTAAATGTCGATTTCAATGCGGGCGGTGGTATTCCGGCCTTTAATTTTATTGATAACCCAGCTACTGCGCTCAACGAAGCAGATGTTTCAGATACCGCTAACTGGAAGACCGCGCAGTTGTATGACAACGCCAATAAAAATGAAGGCGATGCAGTTACCTTCACAACAGATGCGACCTACAACACGGATTCAGGTTTCTTTAAACAATTTGATGTGGGCGTACGTGTCGACAAGCGCACGGCAGCTGAATCTTTCAGTCGTCAAGAGGGCTTTAACGCGAACGTACCTATTACCGAAGAGATAACCTATATTAACAACGGCTTCTTTGATGGAAATGCCGATGTGCCGACATCTTGGGCAGTTGCCAACGGATATTATTTGCGTTCACACGCGGATGAAATACGTCCAATTTATAATTTGAAAAAATTAGGCCTGGTTGAAAGCTTTAATATTGAAGAGTTGACTGCGTCCGCTTATGTAACTGCTAAATATGAAACAGAGGTGGCAGGTAGAACATTGGATGGTGAAATTGGTTTGCGTTACACCAATTCAGATACCAATATGGAGTTTACTGATACCGCATCAGCCAACAAAGATGTGTATAAGGACTCTGCGGGCACTACCAAAATATTGCCAAGCCTATCGCTGCGTTATGCCTTGACCGACGATTTGTATGCGCGTTTGGCTTACACGGAAACTTTGCGTCGCCCTGCATTTAATGCGCTGAATTCGCAAATTATTTATAACGATCCACTTACGACGCCTTATGGCACGGCGAGTGGCGGTAATCCTGATTTGCAACCAACAGAATCCCAAAACTATGATTTCTCATTGGAGTGGTATTTTGCTGACGCAAGTTCCTTGTACGGTACTTTGTTCAAACGTGAAATTGAAGGTTTTGTCATCGATTTCCGTCGCCAGGTTCAGCACCCCGACAGTGATGGTGTAATGACCACCTACGTATTGAGCCAACCCTACAATGCCTCTAACGGCGAGTTGTCTGGTCTTGAGTTGGGGGCTGTTTGGTTCCCGGAAAACCTGCCGTCAGTACTGGATGGTTTTGGCGTGCAAGCTAGTTACACTGCACTTGATTCCTCGCAGTCAACGCCTATGACTAATGACAAGGGCGAAATTACCGGCACCAAAGAAACGGATTTGTTCGGTGTGTCCGATGAGTCCTACAGCGTCGTATTGGCCTATGACAAATATGATGTGGGTGTTCGCTTGTCCTACTCATGGCGCAGTGAGTTCCTGAATAACTATGAGGCCGCATTATTTGCGAACCCATTGGAAGTTTGGAGAAAGCCTGAATCCAGTCTGGATTTACAAGTCACCTATGATGTTAATGAGAACCTGTCATTGACCTTGGATGGTACCAACTTGACCGAAGAAATTTATCAAAGTTACTACGGTGCCAATGGCTCCACTACCAATAACTTTGGTTCCTCGCTTTACAGTCGTACCTTTGCAATTGGCGCACGTTTGAATTTCTAAGTTTAAGCCCCGCTCCTGTTTAAACACCTAACGTTTTTTTGTTAGGTGTTTAAACAAACTCATAAAAACCAATCGTTGGTTTTTGCAGTTGAGTTCCTTCCTCGCGGTTGGAGCTCATTTTTTTGTTCCGTCGAAAATAATTAATAACTGAGGGATTTATCTATGTGTAACTTCGTTCGCTTGTTAAGACGTTTTGCTGCATTTGCGTTGGCTTCTGTTTTTTGCAGTTTTCACGCTGCTGCTATCACAATTAATGGAACTACGGATATTCATGATCCATCCACCATTGTCAAAGAAGGTAATACCTATTGGACATTTGGTACGGGTGGCGGCGCCAGTAATTTCCCCATCAATGCCCTTTACTCAACCGATTTAGTGAATTGGCAGCGTGGTCCATCGCCAGTGCCAGCCAATACATTTCCCAGTTGGATCAATAGCAAAGTGCCGGGGTTCGATGGCAATTTTTGGGCGCCCGATTTAATTGAAATGAATGGTAAATATTATTTGTATTACTCGGTGTTTTCGGCAACATCGGGAATGCGTTCGGCGATTGGAGTGATGGTGACTAACTCGCTGAATAATCCCAAGTGGAGCGATTTGGGAATGGTGGTGTCCACCATTGACGAAGGTACTTTAGGTGGCCAGCCGGTGAACGCAATTGATGCAGGCCTGTACCGCGATGCACAAAATAATGTGTGGATGGTGTACGGCTCGCACTATGCAGGAATTTTTGTTCGCCAAATAAATCCATCCACTGGAAAATTATTAAATTCCACGCGCTATCCGGTAGTTGGCAATAACTACGCGTGGCATGAGTACGAAGCGGCGCAAGTAAAATACATCAATGGTTACTACTATATGTTTGTAAACCTCGGTGAATGTTGCCAGGGAAAAACCAGCGATTACTACATAGTGACCGGCCGCTCTACCAGCCCAACCGGTCCATTTTTGGATAAAAACGGTGTGAGCTTGTGGAATTACGGTGGTAGTACGGTATTGATGAGCGACGGAAAATATATCGGCCCAGGCCACTTTGGTTATTACTACAACAACGGCCAGCATTTGGCATCGATTCATTACTACGATGGCACCACCTCAACCGGTTGGCCCGCACGTTTGGATTTGTTGCAAATGAGTTTCTCCAATGGCTGGCCGGTATTGAGCCGGAACTTTTCCATCAAGTCGGATAGCAATGTGCGTGTCAATGGCACTTATCGCATTACACCCGTGCATTCAGGTAAATCACTTGATGTAGAAAATTGCGCAACAGCGGCGGGCACCAATCTGCGCCAGTGGAGTTGGCTCAATAATAATTGCCAAAAGTTTTCGATTACCTCCGTGGATGGTATCTGGCATAAAATTTCGCCGCTGAGCGCATCGGGTTTGGCGTTTGATGTGGATTCATTTTCAACGTCGAATGGTGCGAATGTGATGCTGTGGAATTCTTTTAGCAATCATGCCCAACAATTCCGGTTTCAATCAGCAGGTTCAGGCCGCTACCGGATTGTGAATCGCAACAGCGAAAAATGTTTGGATATTGCAGCAGCGGCAACAGCAGACGGTGCAAACCTGAATCAGTGGGAATGCCTTGCGAATGCCACTAACCAGATGTTTACGCTGCAAGCACAATAGTTATTCATGTCAATAAAGAAAGGGGTTATCGATGAAGTTGAAAACGTTTTATTGCGCACTGGTGTTGTGTGCCAGTTGGAGCTGTTTGCCAGCGGTGGCGTTGGAGCTTGTCCCACTGCGCAATGTGCAATTACTCGATAGCCCTTTTTTACACGCCCAAAACACTAACAAAGAGTATTTGATGGCGTTGGATGTTGAAAAATTGTTGGCGCCATTTCGCCGCGAAGCCGGCTTGCCCTTTAAAGAAACTTACGGCAATTGGGAATCCACCGGTTTGGACGGCCACATGGGTGGCCATTATGTGTCGGCACTCGCGTTGATGTATGCCTCTACCGGCGATAAAGCCGTATTGCAGCGTTTGAATTATGTGGTGGCAGAATTAAAAAAATGTCAGGACAAATTAGGTACTGGTTATGTCGGCGGTATTCCCGACAGTAAAAAAATGTGGG
>DATIDX010000281.1:0-6971 GCA_035456025.1 Cellvibrio sp.
CTCGATTTCCCGATTATTTATGCTTCCGCATTGAACGGTGTTGCCGGTTTGGCAGCAGACGATATCGCAGACGATATGACTCCGCTGTTCCAAATGATCGTGGACAAAGTGAAGCCGCCCCAAGTTGACCTGGACGGCCCATTCCAAATGCAAATCTCTGCGTTGGACTACAGCAGCTATGTAGGTGTTATCGGTATCGGCCGTATCACCCGCGGTAGCCTGTCGCCTAACCAACAAATCGTGGTGGTTGATCACGAAGGCAACACCCGCAAAGCCAAAGTGCTGCAAGTAATGGGTTACCACGGCCTGCAACGTATCGAGACTGACAAAGCCTACGCGGGCGACATCGTGTGTATCACCGGTGTGGATAAGCTCGGCATCTCTGACACCCTGTGCAGCCCGGATTGCATCGAAGCCTTGCCAGCCCTGTCGATCGACGAGCCAACCGTAAGCATGACCTTCCAAGTAAACGATTCACCCTTTGCCGGTAAAGAAGGCAAGTACGTGACCAGCCGTAATATTAAAGACCGTCTGGATCAGGAATTGATTGCCAACGTGGCACTGCGTGTTCAGCAAGGCGAAACTCCGGACAAGTTTATCGTATCCGGTCGCGGTGAATTGCATCTGTCAGTACTTATCGAAAACATGCGTCGCGAAGGTTACGAGCTGGGGGTTTCACGCCCTGAAGTGGTACAAAAAATCGTTGATGGCGTAATCCACGAGCCGTTCGAGCAAGTGGTTATCGACGTTGAAGAAAAAGACCAAGGTAAAGTGATGGAAGAACTCGGCCTGCGTAAAGGCGAGTTGAACAACATGGAGCCGGATGGCAAAGGCCGTATCAAGTTGGAATTCCTCTGCCCATCGCGCGGCTTGATCGGTTTCCGTGGCCAGTTCCTGACCATGACTTCCGGTTCCGGCATCATGACCAGTATTTTTGATCACTACGGCCCGGTAAAAGAAGGCGAAGTAGCCAAGCGTCAAAACGGTGTATTGATCTCTATGGTGAAGGGCAAAACCCTCGCCTACGGTTTGCACCCGCTGCAAGAGCGTGGCCGTTTGTTCTACGGTGCTGGTGTTGAAGTATATGAAGGTCAAGTAGTGGGTATTCACTCGCGCAACAATGACCTGGTAGTAAACCCAACCAAAGCCAAACAATTAACCAACGTTCGTGCTTCCGGTACCGACGACGCGCTGACCCTGTCACCGCCAATCCGTCACACTCTGGAACAAGCGCTGGAATTTATTGAAGATGACGAGTTGGTAGAAGTAACACCACTCAGCATCCGTGTGCGCAAAAAATTGCTCACCGAAAACGAGCGTAAGCGCGGCAAAAAAGCGTAACAATACCGATTCGTTACGGAATAAAAATCCCCGGAGTGAAAACTGCGGGGATTTTTTTTGGTTAACCTTCGAGCCATTATGGATATTTATTTTATTATTTCACTGCTCGCGCTCGGTGCTTTCACCGGCTTTTTTGCAGGCCTGTTCGGTATCGGAGGCGGTGGCATTATGGTGCCAGTGCTTACCTTTTTATTTGTACAACAGCAATTTCCTGCTGAACATGTTTTGCATATGGCGCTCGCCACATCTATGGCGGCGATAGTGCCGACCGCGATCGCCAGCCTACTCGCACATCACAAGCACAAGGCAGTTATTTGGCCAGTGGTAATAAAAATCACCCCGGGAATATTATTGGGTACATTTGCCGGCACCTTTCTGGCGAGCTATTTATCCGCCGAGCCGCTGGCGATTTTCTTTTCCTGTTTTATGACATTTGTTGCACTGCAAATGGTAGCCAACCGCAAACCCAAGCCATCGCAACAATTACCCGGCCTGCTGGGTTTAAGTTCCGCCGGCGGCGGGATAGGCATAATCTCGGCACTAGTGGCAATTGGCGGTGGAACACTTACGGTTCCTTTTTTAGTCTGGTGCAATATCAGCTTGCCGGTGGCTATAGGCACATCAGCAGCAATAGGTCTGCCTATCGCATTGTCCGGCGCACTAGGCTATATCCTGAATGGTTGGAACCAGGCCAACTTACCAGCCTATACCCTGGGCTATGTATTTTGGCCTGCGGTAATCACCATGGCTGCGATGAGTTTTTTCACCGCTCCGGTAGGTGCAAAACTCGCGCATAAATTGCCAACGCCCCTGCTGAAAAAATTATTTGCGTTGCTATTGGTTGGTTTGTCGGTACAAATGCTGGTAACAATATTTGGCCACTAACAGATAAGAAATAATGAACATCAAGGATTCCATTTTTTCAGCGCTTAAAAAAAATCTCCTGCCCGGCATGGTGTTGCAGTTATTTGCAGCCGCTATTTTAATTATTTATTTCTTTATCCCGGCATCCAAACCGGTTTTTAGTTGGTTCGGCTTACTAAAACAGGAATATGGTTTTGCTTACTCGTTTATCGCCACCGCCATTTTTGGGGGGCTGATTCCATTTTTATATTTGTGGCTGAGCAAAGGCCTCTCGCCCGACCGCAATATTTTCGGCCTGCTGGCTTTTTATATCGTGTTTTGGGGGCTAAAAGGCATGGAGGTAGATTTTTTCTATCGCCTGCAAGCGGACTGGTTTGGCACGGGCAACGATGTAAAAACTATCGCGATTAAAATGTCGGTTGACCAATTCCTTTACAGCGCGCTCTGGGCTGCACCGGGTATTACCGTCGTGTATCTGTGGATGGAATCCCACTGGAATATTGCCGAAACCAAAAAGGCGCTGACCAAGGAATTTTTCTGCGTAAAAATTCCCACGGTAATTTTATCTAATTGGTTGGTGTGGATTCCAGCGGTGTGTGTGGTCTATGCCATGCCAAGCGAATTACAAATACCCTTATTTAATTTGGTTCTGTGTTTTTGGGTACTGTTGTTAGCCGTGTTAAACAGAAAATAAAAATCTATCTATCGATGTTCGATTGCGTCTTGGCGACGCAATCGAATCACTACACTTACGCGCGACGCTTTCTCGCCACACCCAATCCTAATAGACCCAAACCAATCAGGAATAATTGCGGCAGTGCGGGGCAGTAATAAGCTTATAAAAATTGGGAGGCAATGATGCAGGCTGGCTTTATCGGCGGACACCATTAGCAACTGGTGTCCGCACCCGGGTTACTCAATCTCCGCTGCAGACTGAGCGTTGCGATTGTTTTCCACTAACTGTTTTATCTTGCTCGACAATTCATCCAGACGCATGGGTTTGCTAATGTAGTCATCCATGCCCGCCGCCAAGCAGCGCTCACGATCCTCTTTCATTGCATTGGCAGTCATGCCGAGAATTGGTGTCGGACGTTTTTTCTGTTTTACTTCCATCTCCTTGATTAAACGTGTGGCAGTCAAACCATCCATGCGCGGCATCTGCACATCCATCAAGATAATATCAAAGCTGGATGACTGATAATATTTCACCGCAATTTCACCGTTTTTAGCGACAACTACTTCACAACCTTCGCTCTGCAAGAAATCCAGCACAGCAATAATGTTGCCTTCGTAATCTTCTGCCACTAATACTTTGAGGCGATCCTTGTTATTAATATTGTCAACGCTATCGAGATTATCTGTTACGGAATATTCATTACTCAATTCAATATTGACGTTATTAGATGGCTTGCAGGGCAGCGGAAGTGAAACTTTGAAATTGCTACCCAGCCCAACCTTACTGGTGACAATAATGTCGCCGCCAATTAAATCGACAATACTTTTGCAAATGGACAGACCCAAGCCTGTGCCACCGTAAATTCGCGCTGTACTACTGTCGGCTTGAATGAATTTGCCAAAAATGGAATCCAGCTTGTTCTCTTCAATACCTATCCCTGAATCAATAACTTCAAGATTCAAAATCTTAATCTCGGGATGCATGCTGTCACCGATGCTGGCAAATAAATTGACAAAACCGCGCTCGGTAAATTTGATGGCATTATTTACCAGATTGAATAACACCTGTTTTATTTTAGTTTTATCACCCTGGAATTCATAATCTTTTGCAGCCTGGTAGCTAATTCCCAGTTGCAAATTCTTTTCAGCAGCCTTTACCGACATAATGCTGCGCACGTCCTCCACTAGCTCCGCAATTTTAAACGGCACTATTTCCAGCGAAAATTCATTTGCTTCTATCTTGCTGATGTCCAACAAGTCATTAATCAAGTTAAATAGCGATTCGGAGCTGACCTCCAGATTGGAAATCAGTTTTTTCTGATCATTGGTTATGGTTTTGTCGCGGTTGAGCACCTGAATAATTGAAATAATGGCTCCCAGCGGGGTACGCAACTCGTGCGACATGTGCGAGAGAAAATCCGTCTTTGCCCGGTTGGCAATATCCGCCTGTATCTTGCTGTTCTCGAGAATAATTTGTGCAATGGATTCCGCTGTTTCGATATCGGAGAACGACCAGTTTTTACTGTGGCCTTTAACATTGGTTTGCCATAACTCAAATGAGCTGCGCGGTGTCAGGCGGTAGCCGGCTTTGGTTTGCTCAACAGGCTTCTCAGGATTGCCAGCCCAGTTAACGCTTTTGATTCTCGCTTTACGAAACCAGATCGCAATGTCATCACTGTACATGCCTATAGGTACAAATAGCGCACCGCCGGTTAGGTCGGCCAACAATGGATCATGCTTGAAATAATCGCCGACAAAGCTGGTATGCACCACGGACTTGTTACCAAACTTTCGATACCAATTAGCCAGTTTTTCGATGCATTCCTGCTCATAGGTTTCGCCGAAATACCAAAACTTACCGTCGGAAAAAATGGCAATGCCGTCGGCACCCATCGCCTGCAAGGCTGCGTCGCTGTTGCGCGCGATCGTGAGCTCAAATGTATCCATACTGGATGACAGCGAAAGTTTTTCAATTAACAGCTTGCGCATTTCCTGCCGCTGATTGTCCAGCGAGCGACGCATGGTGGTCAGCTTGGCCGAAAAAATGTGCGAAATAATTTCACATAGCACACGAATGCTGTGCGAAACGTGCAGGCTGGTTTTATGGTGACAAGCGATCAAGCCCCAGAGTTTATTGTCCTGCATAATGGAAATCGACATCGAGGCTTCGACACAAATATTTTCCAAATACTGGATATGCACCGGCGATACGCTACGCAAAATTGAATAACTCATATCGAGGGGTTTGCGGGCGCCATCGATAAATGCAGGATATAAAGGAGACGGTTTGTAGCGAATGTCAGGAATCAAACGTAAATAATTGATACTGTACAGGCGCCTGGCCTGCTCGGGAATATCGCTCGCCGGAAAATGTAACCCAAAATAACTAGCCATATAATCTGCACGGCTTTCCGCGACTACCGAGCCATTCCAGGACTCATCAAATTTGTAGAGTTTTACGCGATCAAAACCGGTAATGTTGCGCACGTGCGACACAATCAAATCATATTGCGCTTCAATTTCGTGAGCCTGTTGGGCCTCAATTGAATAATTGCGCAAATCTTCATACACCTTTTGCAGCGAATCTTTTTCAGCAACAGGTTTGCGTTCGAATTCGATGACTTTGTAATGCCGGGAAAAATGCACGACGGCGTCATATGCTTTATTTGCCAAGCTTACCGAGGTAAATTTGTACGGCGCAAGATCAGCTTCACGAATTGCTTTATTAATCACGGCCAGGTTTTCGCCGCCGATAACATCATTGAGGTTTTTGCCAATACAGTCCTGCGCACTAATTCCCAGATGGTCAATAACGCTTTCACTAACCTGGATAATTTCATCGGAAGTATCCAGTGTCACCAACATCATGCCGTGGGGCTGGATGCAATTAGGCGTGTGGATCGGTTCTTTTGCACATTGCTGTAATGCGGATTCCAATTCTTGTTCGGTAAGTTGTTCCCGGGGGACAAGAAATTTTTCATTGTTCATTTAGATCCCCTTGCGAAAAATAGCGGCTGGAAAATTGATTGAGAATTTCAAAATAGTTTCGCGCACTTTTAATGACCATATCCGCATTAAGACTGGCCTCATGGAAGGTCAAATAACTGAGGAATTCCTTCCAGTAGATTCCAGTATGCTCGCCAAAACCATGGAAGAAAAATTGGTTTTCGCCAGCTACCAATGCCAGCGATTGATTGAGGCGTTTGCTAATTGTTTGTCCACCCAGGGTAGCGCCCTGCTTCACATACAAATAGCCGATATAAGTTTCAAAGTCCGGCGTGAATGGCTGATCGATAATACCGGCTAAGAGAGCAGACCGCTCTGGTATAGGTTGGTTCAGTACCCGGAAATCCTGCTCCAACCACTGCAGAGGTTTGGCCTCATGGACAAAGCGCTTCCCCGTCTGCACAAATTCAAACAGTTTGTCGACAGCGCGATAAAAATGCAGAAACAGCGTTAATACGCTGATGTAATCCGCCGGGGTGCAGTGAATACTGGTGAGCTTTTCCAGCCCGACATTGTGATGCAGGGATTCATGTACTGCCGCTGTTTCGTCGCGCAGCCGCTCGCGCAACTGGATACGAACAGGTGGCTTGATGGCTAAAGGCAATTCCATAGGGCGACCAGATTGGCATTAAATAATAGTGGACGGCCAATATGGTAAGTAAGTCGTCTGGAATATGATAGTTTTTATCCAATTTACGACGGGAATTTCCAACGCTTCAGCGCGTTGATGCCGGGCTTATGATAGCTACCGCACATAGCGTGAAGCGAAAAAAATTTGGGGAGAGGGAAAATTCGCGGAAGGTTATGTAGGTTGATTTATCGAGAAAACCCCTCATTCGTATTAGCGAACAAGGGGTAACTTGAACGATTAAAACGTGTAAGTCGCACCAACAGAAATCATATTAAGATCGTCGAAACCATCAATGTCGAGCACTTCGTATTCCGCTCTAAAGCCAAAAGAACCAAAACCGACTTTAGCGCCCACACCGTAAGCAGTAGCTGATTCAGAACCTTTTAAATTGAGATTCTCAAAGCTGGTATCCACATCTATATCTGTGTCGGAATAACCCAGCTTGCCAAACAGG
>DATIDX010000282.1:0-12052 GCA_035456025.1 Cellvibrio sp.
TCACCGGTACACCATAGGCTTCAGCAACCGTATGCACGTAGCGCGCCGCGGCGATTGAACCCAAGATCGAACTGCCTTGCCCTTCGAGCTTGACACTTTTGCCAAGGAAAAAAGCGGAGCCGCCCTGCGACAATTGCACTATCACCGGTGAATTGACTTTGCGCGCGGCTTCGAGCGTGGCGTTAATGGTATTGGTGTTAGCCGCATTGACGGCGGGATAGGCAAAGCCGCCGGCTTTGGCGGCATTGAACAAGGTTTTTACTGCATCGCCAGTGGCGACACCTGGGGCAACAAGGTTAGCGAGACTGTTCATCATCAAATCCTGGGCTGTGGTTGATTTTGTGATGACCGAGTTATTCGCCGATTGGATATTTTTTTAGTTTTTCTTTGTTGTTGTTTGCGCTGTGGCCGTATTGTTGTTAACGCTGTGGTCGTTCCGTCAAAAGCTGCGAGGCGGCTAGTTCCGAGGCCTGCTCGCAAATAGCGACAAAATGCCCCGGATCCAGGCTTGCACCGCCAACTAACAAACCGTCGATATCCGGCTGCTGCAACAAATCGCTGGCGTTGCTTTTGGTCACGCTGCCGCCGTACAAAATGCGCACGCGGTCAGCGGTTTCCTGGTCAAAAATGCGCGCGAGTTCAGCGCGGATAAACTGATGCACTTCCTGCGCGATTGCCGGTGTTGCTGCAAGGCCGGTGCCAATTGCCCATACGGGCTCGTAAGCAACACATAGCGCATTACCGGCGAGGTCAATATCGGTGAGGCCGCCGCGCAATTGTTCGAATAATACTTCCTCCGTGAGGCGGGCTTCGCGCTGCTGCTGGTTTTCACCGACGCAGAGCACCGGTAGCAAACCGTGGTTTAAGGCAGTGCGCACTTTGATTTTGCAGCCCTCATTATTTTCCGCAAACATGGCGCGACGCTCCGAGTGGCCGATCAGGCAGAGTGAGCAACCCGCCTGTTTCAGCATCTGCGCTGAGGTCTCGCCGGTGTAGGCGCCCGATTCATAACGGCTCACGTTCTGGCTGCCAATCTGCAATTCCGAGTACTGCAAAAAGGTGAGCATGTCGCGCATGTACAAATAGGGCGGGCAGATCGCAATTTGCGCCGCGAAGTGCTTGCCGATAAACGAGGCCACCGAGGTGCAAATCAAATCCAGGCCGCCGTTGAGTTTCCAGTTGGCGATCACTATAGGTTTACGCTGTTTCATGAGCACTACTCGAAAATAAGATTTGCACGCCAGGGAGTGGCTGCCGGAGCAGTGTTCCCTGGGCCTGTATTTGATGAAAATGCTACACAGCGAAATGAAATCGAGCAATAGTCGCTTGGAAATATTTTGCGTAAAAATGGCTTTTTGTAGAAATTAAATCCTAAATTACTGTGAAAAACCTATGTAAACGTTTCGATAGCTAAGGTTTACAAAATGTAATCGTTTACATTTTTTGTATAACTGTGGTTATGGGGGGAGTGGCAGGTCACTCTCGCCGGGGCTGTAGATGGCGTAGTTGTTTTTGCCGCGCCGCTTGACGGCGTACATCGCCTGGTCGGCGTGTTTGCGCACGCTCAGCGGATTGTCGCCGTGCTGGGGGTAGAGGGCGATGCCGATGCTAATGCCGATTTTTTCCAGTACGCCTGGCTGGACTTCAATTGGCGCCTGTTGTGCAGCGAGGATCTTTTGTGCGATGCGCTGCACCATGCTGATGTTGCCGGCATGGTTCAGCAGCAACAAAAATTCGTCGCCGCCCATGCGCGCCACTACGTCTGAGTCGCGCACCAGTTTGCGCAGGCGCGCCGCGATAGTGATTAGCACCTTGTCGCCGGCGTCGTGGCCGTAGGTGTCGTTGATGTACTTGAAGCGGTCGAGGTCGATCAGCATAACCGCAAATTCCCTGCCGCCAATCGGTGCCTGGCGGATCAATTCTTCCAGCGCGCTGTCGGCCGCTTGGCGGTTGCTCAAGCCAGTCAAACTGTCTGTTTCCGCCAGTTCACGGATGCGCTCCTCCGCCTGTTTGCGCTGGGTCACGTCGTACATCACCCCTTCCACTGCCGCGCCCTGCTGGATATTGCCCGCCGAGGAAAAAATGCAGTGGACCCAGCGCAGGGGTTCATCATGCAGGTTGCGGATGCGCAGGTCGGCAGAGTGGGGGCGCTTGCTGACAAGGGCTAATTTGATCAGCGCGCTGGCCCGGTCGTGATCGAGAAACACCCGAGCGATTACATTGCTCTCGCCGAGGTTTTTTTGCTGCGCTTCATCCATAGCCGCGAGCTGGAAAAACGCGGGGTTGGCGGTGACCAGTGAACCCTGTTCGCGCACCAGAAAAATACCGGCGCTGCTGTCTTCAAAAATGCCGCGAAAGCGTGTCTCCAACAGCTCGACCCGGTGCCGAAGTTGCCGCTCTTCTTCGAGCATGGTTGCCACCGTGTGCAGCAGGGCATTGATGTCATCGGTGAGCACGCCAATTTCATCGCCGCGATGAAACCGGGAGACCGCGAGGCGGTTGCCATCGCCGGGAGTGATGTGATGCAAGCCGCCCGAGAGCTGCGACAGCGGGCGCGTCATCATCCAGTACACCATGGCTAACACCAGCAGGGTAACTATGGCGGCCTGAGCTACCAGGCCGATGGTCGTTGTCCGTGCTGAATCGCGCGCCCGCAATGCAATCAGCGGGAAGTTCGGCACTACAGCCAGCTCGCCCACTCGTTCTTGTTCATCGAAGGGCGCACTTAAGGCGATGGCAATCAACTGCTGTTGGTCGTCCGCAGCGGTTCTACCGTTGGAGCCGATCACTTCCTTGTTGGCGACAATTTTTGCGCCCACCACTGTGTCGTTCTGGGTTAAACCGGTGACCACTTGCTGGGCGAGTTCGCGGTTGCCCACATAGGCGGCAATCGCGGCGGTTGCCTGCACGGTTTCCAGGAGTTGTTGGACCGAGCGCTCGCTGTCGGCAAAGGATTGCTGGTAGCTGCGCTGGTAAAAAAATTGCGCCGATAGGGCCACTACGAAGAGCGCGGCCGCCGCAACACTGAGCGAGACTTTGATGTGCAGGCTCTTGATGTTCATTGGCTTGCCGACAGCTCCATAACGACTTTTACCCCCTTGGGCAGAGTTTGGCGGGTGACATAGGCAATGGCTGCGCGCTCTTTGGCGACCTTCTGGATCAGCGCTGCTTCAGTGGCAAATTGCGCGGGCGGCGACATGCGCCCGGCAAATATCAGGGTCGCCCAATAGGCATCGACCTGCGCCTCGCTTTTACCGGTCAGGGCTTTATAAAAGACAGCGCGCAGTGGCGTGCCCGCTTTTAAATCCAGTGGCTGCGCCGGCTGCCGGTCGGGAAAGGCGGAGACGCGGCCCATAAACAAATCCACTATCTGTTTATGCTCAAGCTTGTCGATCGAGTTGGCGCTGTTCACTATCACCAGGAGCTCCGCCCGGATCGCGCCGCTCAATAACAAGGCTGTGAGAAACACGAGTAATTTGCGCATTAGAACAATACATCCAGAGCCATGCTGACCAGGGTCGCCTGTTGGTCCTCGGTTACCTCGGCAGTGTTGTCGAGCCGCAGCCAGAGATTGGTGCCGGTTTGGTCGATAGCGAACTGCTCGATCTGGAATTTGAGCGCCATCTTGCTGGCAAAATCCCAGCGCGTGCCCAGGCCGTAACTGTGCTGTTTGATGCGCACCCCGTTGAGGCTGCGCTCGGTCGCGCTGGCGATCATATTGAGTTGTGTGGCCAGGGGCGCGGGCAAGCCGGCGGGGGCGGAGAGCTCGGCTATTTCGCCCCGGGGTTCGGCATAACCGCCGAGCAGATAAAAGCCGAGGTTGCCAAAGCGGCGGCCAGCGCTGGCGTAAAAATGTTCGCCATCGGATACCAGCCCCACCTCCGAGCGCAGGCGGACAAATTCACTTTGCACCCACCAGGTGTTGTTATCGAAATTGAACCCCACCTGGCTGTAATCGAACTTCTTGTCGCGCGTCTGCAAAGCGGGGATCACCTCGGCGGCGGCTGGCCAGACTCCGGTGAGCTGTTGCAGGGCGCTGCGCAATTCAAAGCCCTGGTCGCTGTTGACCGTGACTTGCGCGTAGGTGTAACGCAGCTTCCAGTAGTTCCAATCGAGGCTGGTCGTGAGCCCGAGCAAATCAAAATCGAACTTGGTACCGGATTCACTCTGGTAGCCGGTGGGATATTCCTCGTCGGAGTTGCCGAAAAAACCTTTGATATTGAGCATGGCATCGCCCACTACCCAGCGGCGGTTTATGTCGATGCCATCGAAATTGTAGAGCGAGGCTATGCCGTAATAATCGTGCGGCGGGCGCACCCATGGCATGGCGTAACCCACCTGGCGATATTCCGAGAGCATAAAGACATCGGCGCCCATGCGCCCGACGCGCACATCAAAACCATCGATCGGTCGGTAGCGGATAAATGCCCACTCGATGGAGTTTTCCAGTGTATTTTTAAAGCGGTCTTTGGCCACCAGCTGCAGGGTTGTTTCCCATTCAGGTGACCAGCGCCCCTGCCATTGCACACCCACTAGCGAGTCAGTTATCCAGGATGTGCTGTCGTTATAGGCGCCGTCGTTTTGGGTCACGTCGCGGCGAAAAACCAGATCGGCATTGTCATTGAAGGCGAGGCCAAGGGTGCCGAAACCGGAAAAACTGTGTTCCAGCTCTGCCCTGGCGCCAGCCGCCATCAGCAGTAAAAGACCGGGTATTAAAAGGTAGTAGGTTAACCAGGGATACTGGCGCAGAACAAAGGACATTGGCGGTGACCTGCACTGGCCACCGCCCGGCGGGCAGCAGCGGTGAAACATGGAATCAGTATAGCCAGCGATTCCGGCGGGCAGGCAAGGCGTTGAATGGCGCGCTTACATTTGCGCTATGTATTTCGACAGGGTTTCAAATTTTTCCGCATCGTTATCGACAAAGCGAACCACAATTTTTATCACACTGGTATCGGGGCGATTTTCACCCGCCTGGATGCTGTGCACATAGCCGTTGACGCGCGCAAGGCTGCTGCCGTCGCCGGTTTCTATATCGACCACGGCCTGCTCAAAGACGGTGGGTAAAGCATCGGTGCGCTGCATCAAACAGCTCATCAATTGCAGCGACATTTCGCGGATCACGCAGGCGAAAGTGCGGTTGTTGGAGAAGCGCAACTGCGCCTTGCCCTTGGCGGATTTGGGGGAGGCGACGGCTTGGATTGCCGGTTTTGCGCCCAGTGCACTGGCGCTGTTGTTGGCGAACGGATTGACCGGTTTGGGCGCGGCAGCTTTGGCTTGGGCGCCGCCAGTGAGCACATCAACCGAGGCGAAGGCGATGCCCTGGGTCGATGCGGTGCGCAAGTTTTGCTCGGGGGTTTTGCCGGTGAGTTTTAACTGCTTGAATACTTTTTTCAGCAATTCGTCGGCGGAAAAGGGTTTGGTCAGATAATCGGACACACCCAGCTCAATCGCTTTGACGATATGGTTGCGGTCGCCGCGGCTGGAAATCATCACAAAGGGAATGGTGCCATTGTGGGGCATGGCGCGCACGGCGCTCAGCAATTCGGCGCCGGTCATATTGGGCATTTCCCAGTCGGACAGGATCAGGTCGACCGCTTGCCCCTTCAACTGCGCGAGCGCCCGCGCACCATCGGGCGCATCGATTACTTCTGCGCCGGGAATTTTATCGCGCAGTTGTTTCTTGATCATGTCGCGGATAAAAGTGGCATCGTCCACTACCAGAATACGTATGCCCATGGGCAATCCCTCTCGCCTAGATCTCTTTAGCCTAGCCCAGCTTTAATAATTTGCGCGCAAGGGGCGCAAGTAGAAATACTTGCGCGAGGCCTGGTTAATAGGCGCGCGCCGGCAGCGGGTGGCGCAGATGGCGGATGGGGGTATCGAGGGTGGTTTCATCGTCGCAAAAGTCGCCGGCTTGTGCGGCTTCCACGGCGATGCGCAACCAGTGTTTTAATTCGGTGGAATTGCCGAGTACTTCTTCGGGCAGTTGGAAAAAGCAGGATTCCACCTTGACCGCGATGCGTGGCTGGAACGCCGTCATGCCTTTCTGGAGATAGAGTGCGCGCGAATTCTCGTCGGCGCGGAAGTAGAGGCGGTCGTTGATCACAAGCGCAAACTGTACACCGCGATAATAAATGCCGATGCCGTTAAAAATCCGCCGATAGGAAACCTCTGCCGCCTGCGACAAGCGGGCAATAACGCGGTCGAGATACGCTTGGCTGAGATTCATGGGGTGATTTCCTATCGGTCCAATTTATTGTCATTGAGCGGTGACGCCAGCGCAGAACTTTATGGCTCGGGGCGGCCATTTGCAACGGCCGGGTAAGACCGTTTTTTTCGCCAAATGAAAGCGCGCTAATCTTTTAACTATATGACTTTTATTGCTGAAAAATATGCTGGATATTTCGATTATCAGTGGAATAACCGACACCTTGCCCGGTCGAACCACGCGGGTTTTCCCGTAACTCTCCTCTTTGCGCTTGCTTGTGCCTTAGCTTTCCTCTCTAAGGAATACCCACTCTTTGGGCGATGACATCTGCTCGTCGTAGCGGTAGCCGGCAGTGTCAAAGCCTTTGATCTGCTCCACCTTTTTCAGCTTGTTGTGGATGATGTAGGCGCTCATCATGCCGCGCGCTTTTTTGGCAAAAAAGCTGATGATTTTGTACTGGCCGTTTTTGCGATCCTTGAATACCGGGGTGATCACTTCCGCGTGCAGTTTTTTGGTGTTGACTGCGCTCCAATATTCGTTTGAGGCCAGGTTTACCAGCACCCGCTCCTTCTGCTCGTCCAGCTCGCGGTTGAGTTGATCGGTGATGATATCGCCCCAGAAGTGATACAAATTCTTGCCGCGTGCATTCGCGAAACCGGTGCCCATTTCGAGGCGGTAGGGCTGAATTAAATCGAGCGGGCGCAGCAAGCCATACAGTCCCGAGAGGATGCGCAGGTGCTGTTGCGCAAAAGTGAAATTGGCCTTGGAAAACTTCTCTGCTTCCATCCCGGTGTAGACATCGCCTTTGAACGCCAGCACTGCCGGTTTGGCATTGTGCGGCGTGAAAGGTAGGTGCCATTCAAGAAACCGCTGCGCATTTAACTCGCCCAGTTTTTCGCTGATGCCCATCAGTTGGGAAACCTGCGGCGGGGTAAGTTGGCGCAAATCCGTGATCAACTCCCGGGAGTGATCGAGGAACTGCGGCTGGGTAAATTCAGCTATCTGGGGCGGGGTAGAAAAATCCAGGGTTTTGGCGGGCGAGATAAGGTGCAGCATAAATAGGCGTGATACCGGCAGCGGATTAGGGGTTCAGGTTAGGGGCAGCCGGATTTACTCCGGCTTGAGCAGATCCAGCCACCAATTGAGTGGCGTTTCGCCATCGGCGGGGTCGTAGACATTGCCGTACATCCAGGCGCTCTGGCCGTCGCGCCCGACGTATTCGTTGAGTATGTTTTCAATCGCACCGAAGCCGCAGCTGACGTGGATAGAATAAACCAGCATGCGCGGCGTCTCGCGATCGAGTTCGCCGCCCAATTTTTCCAGCTCGGCGGTGAGCGCATCGGCGAGGGGTTGGATATCCGTGCGGCTGAACACGCGCACACTCAGGTTGCCGCTGCGCTGTACTAAATCAAATTCGCGGGTTTGCGGCAGCATTTTTACCACATCGCCACTCGCCAACCCCTTGGCAAATGCGGGCGATTGCACCAGTTGGAAGTTGCCGTCCTCCAGTTCACGCACATGGAGTTGCTCGACAATCGGCTTGCCATCGGCGCCGATGCCGGCAAAGAGTTCAATCACTTGCAAAGATTTCATGAGCGTGGGTTCACCTTCTATTAAACTGAGTCTGGTAAAAGTTATGGCATTATACCCGCCTACATCTCAAGGAGTCCTACTATGAAAATGCTTTCGCAGCTTATTGCCCTCGGTGCGCTGACTTGGTCATTGACCGGTTGCGTGACTAATCCGGTGACCGGAAAAAGCCAGATTTCCCTGATGTCGCCCGAACAGGAAGTGGCCGCCGGTGCGCAGAATTACGTCCCCGCGCAACAATCCCAGGGTGGTCAATACGTGGTAGACCCAGGTCTGACTACCTATGTACAGATGGTGGGTAAAAAGCTGGCGGCAGTTAGCGATCGCCCCGATTTACCCTACGAGTTCGTCGTATTGAATAACGACGTCCCCAACGCCTGGGCTATGCCCGGCGGCAAGCTGGCGATTAACCGTGGTCTGTTAGTCTATCTGGAAGATGAGGCGCAGTTGGCTGCCGTAATGGGCCATGAAATTGTCCACGCTGCGGCACGTCACGGCGCCCAGCAACAGACCCAAAATGTATTGATGGGGGCTGGGGTATTGATTGCCGGCGTGGCAATTGCTTCGGAAAAACCCGAATACGGTGCGCTGGGTGTGGGTGCGCTGGCGGTAGGCTCGCAGGCGTGGCAAGCCAAATATGGCCGCGACCATGAGTTGCAGTCAGATGAGGTCGGCATGAAGTACATGGCGAAGGCCGGTTACGACGCGCAAGCGGCGGTTGAGCTGCAGGAAATTTTTGTGAAGTTATCCGAAGGTAAAAACGCTGGCTTTATCGAAGGCCTGTTTGCCAGCCACCCGCCCTCACAAGAGCGTGTTAACAGAAATCGTCAGCATGCAGCCAAATACCCCGGCGGTGTGCGCAACAAAGAAGCTTTCCAGCGCGCTATGGCACAAGTGAATAAAGACAAAAAAGCCTACGCCAACTATCAAAAAGCCGAAAAGCTCGCCGGCGAGAAAAAATATATAGATGCGCTCGCCTATGTTGATCAATCCATTGCCCAACAACCTAAAGAAAATTTGTTCTGGGAAATGAAAGGTCAATTGCTGTTGCAGCAGGATAAAACCAACGAGGCGGTGAGTGCGCTTGATCGCGCGATTGAGGCCAACCCGAAATACTTTAAGCCCTACGTGTTCCGTGGCATCGCCTACAACCAGTTAAACAAAAACGATTTGGCTGAAAAAGATTTGCTCACCAGCCAGCGCTATCTGCCCACTCAGATAGCAGCTTATTACCTGGGCGAAGTATCACTCGCCAAAGGCAACCGCGCGCAAGCTTCGCAATACTTCCAGCAGGCCGCGCAGGGCGGTGGGGAAATTGGCGAAGCGGCCAAGGGCAAGTTGGGCAATTTGCAATAAGCGCGCTGGTGTAAACGAATCCCGCCTGAGGTAATTGCGGCGGGATTTTTTTTGCCAGTGCAGGTGTGATACAGGTCGCGCTTTGTTCGACGGCGGCTGGCACTTCAGTTGCCATTAAGAAAAGTCTGCCTACACTCGCGCGCTCCAAGCTTGCTCAGCATTTTTGTTAACGTTTTGACTAAGGTTTTTTCATTAAATACAGGGAGATTTTCTATGTTACCGATTATTCGATCCGTCCTGGTTCTCACGGCTTTTAGCCTCGCCGCCTGCGGTGGCGGTGGTGGCGATAAAAAAACACCATCGACCAGCTCTGCATCTTCTACTCCGGTTTCTTCAGCACAGGCGTCATCCACACGAGTTGCTTCAACGCCGGCTTCGTCGACGCCAGTCGCGTCAGCAAAAGCGTCGTCAACTCCGGTTTCATCGGCACAGGCTTCTGTGCAACCATCTTCGGCGCTTGCCAGTTCCGCGCCTGCCGTATTGGTAAAGTTGAACGGTACTGTTAAAGGGTTTAGCACCCTCGGTGTCGATGTGCGCCTGGACGCCGCACTCGCGAAAGTCGAATTGCATTTACTTGATAGCAAAGAACAGATTGTTGCCAGTGCCTCGCCAATCGCCAGTTCTTTTAGCGAAAGCGATGAGCTGCGTTTTAGCGCGGACATCAGCGGTGCCGGTGCGACCAGTGTGGCGGTGACGGTCAGTTATCCCGGCTACACCAGTTATTCGCGCAAGCTTGACGCCGAGGAGCAAATTAATTTCGATGCAAAACTGCAAGTCGTACCTACCGCGACAGTTGAGCCTGATATCTCGACTTCGATTTCCGGTGTGAGTGTTGAAGGCTTTAACATCGCCGTTGCCAACGCAGATGATCCATTGCAGAGCGACAGTTTGTCGATCCAGATTCCCTCCTCGCTGTTGCCTGAGGGAACTGACTCGCTCGATGTTGCGGTGCGCACCTTTGACCCCAACGACCCTGTTGATGCCGAATTCTTCCCCGGCGCCTATGCTGACTCCGACGGTAACCAACTTGCGTCAGTAGCATTTAATTTCGCCGAGATCAGCACCGTTAGCGGTGAACCACTGGTGGCTGCGATGAAAAAAGCGCGGCAACAAAAATTGGCGAAGCTTGGCGGACAACAACAAAAATTGGTGGAAGAGCCGGTAGTCATCAATCGCCAAATTCCGGCGCAAAGTTGCGGGCTATTGGAAAGCCTGGGTGATAGCGCAGCCGATATGGCTGGCTTCCAGGTACCGGTATATACCTACAATCCAAAATCCGGCCTCTGGGATCTGCTCGGGCAAGGCACTATCTACACTGAAAATGGACAACAGGTGGCTGCAACTCAAACGCAATTTAGTTGCGATACCGAAAATTTCTTTTTGGAAATTCTGGTCACCAACGAAATTTTCCTGAGTGATTGGTGGAATCTGGATTACCCGCTATTTTTCAATCAACCTACGACTTATTGCGCGAGCATCCAGCTCAAAAATCCCGAAGGAAAGGCGTTATCAGGGGTAACCGGATTTTTAATCGACCAGGATGATTCGTTTAATTTTGCTTCCACTTATTTCACCACTGACGATCAAGGCAGGGCGAGCATCAGCGTGTCCCAATCCTCAGTTAACCCCGATCTTAGCGCGGAAGTTTTTTTCTATAACGAAGCAGATTTCGGTTACGTCACGCAACCGGTGACACTATCAACTAACTGTACCGATAGTGCACCGCAAGTGATCGAATTGAAGCGTCCGGAATTATGTGAAGTTAATGGTCAATTTAGTTATGACAATGGCGCACCGGTAACGCGTAACCTGGTGTATGGCTTTCCGGTGGAGGGTGCCAATTTCGTTGGCTTCGATTTTGCCAGCTCAGATGAGACTGGTGCTTACAGGCTAAACTTGCCCTGTGGTGGCCATTATCAAATAGTGAATTTTGCTACCAGCTTTACTCCTTCATCTGAGGAATATCAGCTGACCACTATCGATGGCAATTTGGATGCAGATGAAGCGAGTGACGATGGCAAAGTTGTGGTGATGAAACCGCTGCAAATCACGCCCCGGCAACCTTTGGTATACGGCGAGTACGATGCAGCGTCTGATCAGTTGATGCTCTTTGCCATTGGCACTTTCGACCTGTTTCCAATGACTGCGCAGGTTACGATCAAAAGCCTCGATGGCAGTCAGGTTCATGAAACTTTTAGTGGCACTTTCACCGCCGCCAGCGTCAGCGGAGACGATGAAATGGAATTGTATTATGGTGGCACCTTATCTCGAACAGCAGTGCTCCCCGATTCTGACGGTTATCAATTGGAAATGACTCTGAAGGATGCGTTTGGTAATACCTGGGCTAATATACCCGGATTGATTAATCCCCCGGACGAAGAAGAGTAATCCGTAAAAACGGCTCCCTCGTGGAGCCGTTTTCTTTTGCGCACGCTATACTCCCTGCAACCTACTCAGGATTGGCCTATGCAAGTTTTCAATGCGACTCCAACGGGCACCATCGCCCTGCAAACCATCACTATGCCCGCCGATACCAATCCTTTCGGCGATATATTTGGTGGCTGGGTAATGGCGCAAATGGATATCGCCGGCGCTATTCACGCAAACGAAGTGGCACTCGGGAGGGTGACAACCGTTGCTGTTGGCAGCATGGTGTTTATGCGCCCGGTACCGGTCGGTGCAATTATTAGCTGTTACACCAGCACCCTGCGCATCGGCAACACCTCTATCCGCGTTAAAGTCGAAGTCTGGATTAAAGATTTCCTCACCCATCAAATCAGCCAGGTGACGCAAGGCGAATATGTTTATGTTGCAATTGATGAACAGGGGCGCAAGCGTCCGGTGTTAAAAAGCAGTTGAACTGTTCCTGTAACAGACCCCGAAAATTGGATGATA
>DATIDX010000283.1:0-5116 GCA_035456025.1 Cellvibrio sp.
CAGCCTGCTCGGCAATATCAAGGATCTCACCTTTAAAGATCCACACTTTTACACCGATAATGCCATAAGTCGTTAAGGCTTCTGCGGTGGAATAATCTATATCTGCTCGCAAAGTATGCAAAGGAACACGCCCTTCACGATACCACTCGGTACGAGCAATTTCTGTTCCGCCTAAACGGCCAGATACCATTATTTTGATTCCCAACGCGCCTTGACGCATTGCGTTTTGCACTGCTCGTTTCATGGCGCGACGAAACATAACGCGGCGCTCAAGTTGCTGAGCTACACCTTGGGCCACCAAAGCAGCATCAAGATCAGGCTTACGAATTTCTTCTATATTTATGTGTACTGGCACACCAAGAATTTGCGCAACGTCATTGCGCAATCTCTCTACGTCTTCACCTTTTTTTCCAATAACCACACCAGGTCTTGCGGAATGAATAGTGACACGCGCCGTTTGCGATGGTCTTTCAATTTCAACCCGACTAACAGATGCACTAGCGAGCTTTTTCTGTATAAATGTGCGAGCTTTAATATCAGCCAACAATTTATCAGCATAAGTACTGCTGTTGGCATACCAAATAGAAGTGTGCTTCTTAATGATACCCAGGCGAATACCTGTTGGATGTACTTTTTGACCCATTAGAGGCCTCCTAATTGTTTACTCGCTGCAATAATTATTGAGCAGCGACCTTCACAGTAATATGGCAAGTCCGCTTCAAAATTCTATCCGCACGACCTTTGGCCCGCGGCTTGATACGTTTCATCGGAGTACCTTCGTCCACAAACACTGTAGAAACATGCAATTCATCTACATCAACACCTTCGTTGTGCTCGGCATTCGCTATTGCAGACTCTAAAACTTTCTTGACCAAAACCGCTGCTTTCTTATCGCTAAATGTCAAAATATCCAATGCTTTTTCAACATGTTTACCACGAATCTGATCAACGACCAGACGCACCTTTTGTGCCGAGCTGCGGGCGCCACGCAATGTTGCAGAAACTTCCATCTCATTTACCTCTTAGCACTAGGCTTGGCTTTTTTATCAACCGCATGACCTTTATAGGTCCGGGTGACTGAAAATTCACCAAGCTTATGACCGACCATTTCCTCTGTCACAAACACCGGAATATGCGCACGGCCATTATGTACAGCAATAGTCAATCCAACCATTTCTGGCATGATCATGGAGCGACGCGACCAAGTCTTGATCGGCCGCTTATCATTTTTTTCCAGAGCCGTTTCTACCTTTTTAATAAGGTGCAAATCTATAAACGGACCTTTCTTCAATGAACGTGGCACAAGCCTACCCTCTCAACACTTATTTCTTGTTACGACGACGAACGATCAGACTATCCGTACGCTTGTTTTTACGAGTTTTATAGCCTTTGGTTGGCGTACCCCAAGGAGAAACAGGATGACGACCACCAGAGGTTTTACCTTCACCACCACCGTGCGGGTGATCCACAGGGTTCATAACAACACCACGCACAGTCGGACGCACTCCGCGCCACCGGCTTGCGCCCGCCTTTCCAAGTGAACGTAAATTGTGTTCGCTATTGGAAACCTCACCGAGAGTTGCACGGCAATCAGACAAAACTTTTCTCATTTCACCACTGCGAAGACGCAATGTGGCATAAGCACCTTCACGCGCTACTAGTTGCGCAGAAGCCCCTGCAGAACGCGCCATTTGCGCACCCTTACCCGGCTTCATTTCAATACAGTGTACATTCGCACCGATAGGAATATTGCGCAACGGTAAAGTGTTGCCTACAGCTATTGATGATGCAGAACCGGACTGGACTTTATCACCAGCTTTCAAACCTTTCGGAGCGATAATGTAACGGCGCTCTCCGTCTGTGTAACACACCAAAGCAATGTTAGCACTGCGATTGGGATCATATTCCAATCGTTCAACAACGGCAGTAACACCATCTTTATTACGCTTAAAATCAATAACACGGTAGTTTTGCTTGTGGCCGCCACCATGATGGCGCACTGTAATACGACCCATATTATTCCGGCCGCCACTGCTATTTTTTTTCTCAACTAAAGCCGCGTGTGGCGCACCTTTATGAAGATCAGGATTAACAACACTGACTACAAATCGACGCCCTGGCGAGGTAGGCTTTCTTTTAACAATAGACATACAAGCTCACCCCTAGTTACATACTAGCAAAGTCAATATCATGACCTTGCTCGAGACGAATATAAGCCTTCTTCCAATCGCTCCGGCGCACATCGCCAAAACGATTGCGTTTCACTTTGCCCTTCATACGAAGCACACGAACCTGAGCAACTTTCACATTGAACAATTTTTCAATGGCTCGCTTAATCTCTAATTTGTTAGCATCCAGCGCCACTTTAAAAACTACTTGGTTACTAGCTTCCGCAACCAAAGTTGATTTTTCAGAGATCTGCGGACCAACCAGAATTTTGTAAATACGCTCCTGATTCACGCAAGCACCTCTTCAAACTTCTTCATAGCTGACACAGTCATCAGCACTTTATCAAAGCGAACCAAACTGACAGGATCAGCTCCACTTACGTCGCGAACGTCTACATTGGGAAGATTGCGCGCAGAAAGGTACAAGTTCTCACTTATTTCGTCTGAGATAATTAACACATTATCCAAGTGCAGCGCATTTAATTTTTGCTGCAATAATTTAGTTTTTGGTTGATCCAGCTGAATATTCTCAACAATCACCAATCTATCTTGGCGAGCCAATTCAGATAAAATGCTCTGCAGTGCCGCACGATACATTTTACGATTCAGCTTCTGACTATGATCCTGAGGGCGAGCAGCAAATGTCACACCACCAGTTCGCCAGATAGGGCTGCGAGTACTACCAGCTCGGGCACGACCAGACCCCTTTTGTTTCCACGGTTTACGGCCACCACCACTCACATCAGAGCGATTTTTTTGTGCACGCGAACCCTGACGCCCACCAGACAAATAAGCAGTGACAGCCTGATGCACCAAGTCTTCATTGTAAGCCCGCCCAAATGTCACTTCAGACACCTGAACCTTGCCGGCGTTACCGCCTTCGAGTGTTGCTATATTTAATTCCACAACCTACCCCTCTCAGGAAGCTTTAACGGCAGGACGAACAAGCACGTCGCCGCCTGGAGCACCAGGCACAGAGCCACGTATCAGCAACAAATTGCGCTCGGCGTCAACACGTACGACTTGCAAGTTCTGCACAGTGACTTGCTCATCACCCATATGACCCGCCATTTTCTTGCCCTTGAATACGCGGCCAGGGGACTGGTTTTGACCGATAGAACCCGGCGCACGATGCGACAGCGAGTTACCGTGAGTAGCATCCTGCATACTGAAATTCCAACGCTTGATAACACCCTGAAAACCTTTACCGCGAGAACGACCAGTGATATCCACCATCTGACCATCCGCAAACGCCGCGACCGTTAATTCCGACCCAACAGCTGGCGCCTCACCATCATTCAACGCAAGCTCCCACAGGCCGCGACCAGCACCCACATTAGCCTTAGCAAAATGCCCCGCAGCAGCTTTAGTGACACGCGAAGAACGACGAACACCCACCGTTACCTGAACAGCGGCATATCCATCATTTTCAAGCGACTTGATTTGAGTGACACGATTAGGCTCCACCTCGACCACAGTGACCGGGATAGAAACACCATCTTCTGTAAAAATACGCGTCATACCGCATTTGCGGCCGACTAAACCATTGACCATTTTATACCTCTCGTGTACGGGGCTGTTTACCCGCTATGGCCGCCCACTTTGCAGGCGTTACACTAGGGAGCACGCAATGCGCGCATCTTCTAAATTTCAGACTTTCGTCTGTTTACTGCTACCGCCTCGTCAAAAACAACAAGACAGCTGCGGCGCGCTTAACCGAGGCTAATCTGAACCTCAACGCCTGCCGCCAAATCCAACTTCATTAGTGCATCAACCGTTTTGTCGGTTGGATCAACAATATCTAACATACGCTTGTGAGTGCGGATCTCATACTGATCGCGCGCATCCTTATTTACATGTGGTGAAATCAAAACTGTAAAGCGCTCTTTACGCGTAGGAAGCGGGATCGGGCCGCGAACCTGAGCGCCAGTTCTTTTGGCCGTCTCAACTATTTCCTGCGTCGAAGTATCGATCAAACGATGATCAAAAGCCTTCAGACGAATTCGAATTCTTTGGTTCTGCATTACCAGAAACTCCGGTTAATCAATCACTTACTGCTTTTTTCTACCTGCTACAACCAGTTCTTTTTGGGAGCCAGCAAAAAGGAGGCGTAATTCTAATGGCGACCTCTAGGTAAGTCAACACCCATATTCACTATTTATCACCAACCCAGTTCTTTTCACAACATTCTCCTGTCCCATGTGACTCCCTCCCTTACCACTACTGCAGGATTTCCAGCTATTGCACAACCGGTTTTCTGGTATTGCCTCGTCACTACGGCGTGAGCACCAACTATGCACTCCGACGGAATCACTGCGCCTTTCAATATGCATGCAGCCCGCCCCACCCATACCCTGTCCCCAAGAATGATGCTCCGGGAGCGATTTATACGCCTGCCCGATTCCATATCAAGCACAGAATGCCCATCACCCGCCCTGAGATGGACAAACTTTGAAAACATGCAATCGCTGCCAATTTCAATACTGGCATCTTCGTCCGTTAATAAATAAGCGTCCTCTATAGTGGTTTTATCACCTATACGGATATGCTGCCCCTTGTTGTAGCGCAAATAGATCTTGCCCGCGTGGTACAAGCAGTCTTTTCCGATATCAACGGTCTGCTGACTACCATCTATACGTATTTTGCAGTTAGCCACCATCGTTCCTTGCCCTATCAGCAAGGTGTTCCCTGAGCCCTTTATATGAATATTGACTTTTTTCATCCGGAGACGCTCGGCAAAACCAACACGCAGGGAGTTACCCGGTCTCACTTTGATACGGTTACGGAACACAACATCGTGTATCAATAGCCAGAAACGCTGTATTGGCGACATGGCTTACTTCACACCCAACTTAGCTTCACCAGCCTGGAGAGTCTGAAGAATCAACGTATTGATCGTCATGGGACCGACTCCGCCAGGTACTGGCGTGTAGGCACTAGCTCGCCCA
>DATIDX010000284.1:0-4713 GCA_035456025.1 Cellvibrio sp.
TCAATACTAATGACGAGTTGGGCCAGCTCGCTACACACGTCAATCACTTTATTGAAAAGCTCCAGCGCGTTATCAGCGGTATTTTGGCTAATGCCAAGGAAGTATCCAAAGCCGCTGAATCATTATTAGTGGTGTCGAGTAACAGCCAGCGTGCGGCTGACGATCAATGCCACGCCATTACCATGGTGGTCACTGCGGTAAATGAATTGACAATGGCGATCCAGGAGGTGGCGCGCAACACCAGCGACACTGCACAGAATACTAAACAAGCGACATCTATTACCGACATTGGACAGGATCGTATTCGTCTCGCAGTCGAGCGCGTGCAAAGTCTGGCGCAGCGTATTAGTGAAACTGCGGAATTTATGTTGCGACTCGAAAGTGAAGCGAAAAACGTAACCTCAGTGATTGACGTAATCCGTGGCGTCGCAGAGCAAACAAATTTGCTTGCGCTTAACGCAGCGATTGAAGCGGCTCGCGCGGGCGAACAGGGGCGTGGGTTTGCGGTGGTTGCCGATGAGGTGCGCACACTTGCCAGCCGCACACAAAAATCGACAGAAGACATTCAAGGGATGCTAAGTAAGTTGCAGCAGGGTGTTCAGCATGCTGTGGATGCAATGGGCAGCAGCGCAACTATGACCACCGAAGCAGTAAATTCCGCAACCGAAGCAGGGCAATCACTCAGTGGAATTGATTCTGCTGTGAAAGAAATTTCTAATATGACATTGCAAATCGCCACGGCAGCAGAGGAACAAAGTTCCGTTACCTCCGAAATCGATAAAAACCTGGTGCAGATTAATTCACTGGCGATGAATACTGCGGAAGGTGCCGCTAAAACGGCGGTGGAGAGTCAGCGTTTGAATGAGTTGTCAATTCAATTGCGGCAATTGCTTGCACAATTTAAAGTCTAGCTGTATCTAATCTGCCGCTCACCAAAAGCCCTGGCTAAAACCGGGGCTTTTTTTGGACCTAATTTTGTAGGCAAAATCTCACAAGGAGCCCGGCCAATGTCGGCTTTTTTTAAGAATATTTGCGCACTATCCTTTTTACACACGCAGCAGGAATAGCGTGTTTCCCTAAAAATCTAAAGGAGCTTTTATGAAGTTTATTCTTTCCATCGCCACTGTCGTTATTTTATCCCTTGGTACCTCTTCATTGGCATTTGCGGTTGATGCACCTGCAGCCAAAACTCCCGTAACGGAAACGTCTGCGGCTAAGGCGAGTACAGTTGCGCCTCATGACGCGGTCAACATCAATACTGCCGACGTGCAGGAGTTGACCAAATTGAAAGGCATCGGCCAGAAGAAAGCTGAGGCTATTATTGCTTGGCGCAAGGAAAATGGTAACTTCAAAACTGTTGATCAGTTATTGGAAGTGAAAGGAATTGGGGAGGCAACTCTCGCAAACAACCGCGAAAATATCCGTATTTAAGCACTCGTTAACACCCCTGGTGGTGTTAACGAATGAATTTTGCGGTAATTTTTGTTTTAATAAGAGCCCGGGTTTATTAATCCGGGCTCTTCTTTTTGTGAGGTCAAAAAATGTCCGGACAGGATCCACGTATAATTGTCGCGATGGATTTCGACAATGCCGATCAATGCCTTTCAATGGCAAAGCGATTGAACCCCTCTGACTGCCGCCTCAAGGTGGGTAAAGAATTGTTCACGGCCTGTGGCCCCAAAATACTCGAACAATTAATGTCCTTAGATTTTGAAATATTCCTTGACCTAAAATTCCACGATATTCCCAATACTACAAGCAAAGCTGTAAAAGCTGCAGCGGCACTGGGTGTTTGGATGGTAAATGTGCACGCATCCGGCGGTGAGCGCATGATGACAGCTGCTCGTGAGATCCTGGAGCAGCAGCCCGGGAATCGGCCGTTGTTGATTGCTGTAACGGTGCTAACGAGTATGGAGGCAAGCGATCTACGTGGGGTGGGAGTTGACCGCGAGCCGCAAGAGCAGGTCATGAAGTTAGCTCGATTAGCACATAGCTGTGGATTGGATGGGGTAGTTTGTTCTGCGCAGGAAGCTACGCTGATGCGCGCACAATTTAGCGATAAATTTTGTTTGGTGACGCCCGGCATACGGCTTGAGTCTTCACCTGCGGATGATCAAAGACGTACCCTTACACCGGCAGCGGCAATAGCAGCGGGAAGCAGCTATTTAGTGATAGGCCGGCCGATTACTCAGTCGTCTAACCCTGCTGAAACCTGTAAATCGATCATTCAAATATTAACTTAGTTGACTGCTATCCAAGGAATTTACTCCCTATGAATGTACCTGCACCCGTTGTTATTACTATTGATGGTCCTAGCGGTTCTGGTAAAGGCACTCTAAGTCAAATGCTGGCTCGCCAACTGGGATATCATTTGCTAGATAGTGGTGCGCTATATCGTTTGGTTGCACTGGCTGCGATGAAAAAAGGAGTGGATTTACGCGACGAGATGGAGGTGAGTCGAGTGGCCGCAGGTCTCGATGTGATGTTTAATCTCCAAAATGAAAAAACGGCGCAGATTTTGCTGGAGGGAGAGGAAGTAACTGATGCGATTCGTCAGGAGGTGGTCGGCATGGGGGCGTCGCAAATCGCAGCATATCCTAGCGTGAGAGCTGCGTTGCTTGAGCGTCAGAGAGCTTTCGCTATTTCGCCTGGATTGATAGCTGACGGTCGGGATATGGGGACCACAGTATTTCCCTCAGCCAACATCAAGCTCTTTTTGACTGCTAGTGCCGAGGCGCGGGCTGAGCGGCGCTATCGGCAGTTGCTCGCTAAAGGTGAAAAAGTAGCTATGGCTGAATTAGTAAAGGATATTACTGAGCGCGATGAGCGCGACTCCAGCCGCCCGATCTCCCCGCTAAAACCTGCTAGCGATGCTGTCATTATCGATAGCACAGGCATGACGATTGATGAGGTATTTGCTGTGATGTTGTTGGCAATTAAGTGATCAGTATTGATCGCTAAGTTGTGTCACCAAACGGTAAGAATGCTCATTTAGTTTGCAATAGTTACTTTTTCATAACCCATTTTTTTAAAAAGATGGCTGCAGATAAATACTTCCACTCAAAGATGAGATTAAGACATGACCTTAACTTGTTTTAAAGCCTATGATATTCGCGGAAAGTTGGGCGAAGAACTCAATGAAGATATTGTTTATCGTATCGGTCGCGCCTACGCCCAATTCCTTCAACCTAAAAGCGTTGTTGTGGGTGGTGATGTTCGCCTAACCAGCAAAGCATTGAAGACTGCTCTAAGTAACGGTTTGCGCGATGAAGGCGTAGATGTAATCGATATAGGGATGGCTGGAACAGAAGAGATTTATTTTGCGACCAGTTATTTGAAAACTGATGGTGGAATTGAAATTACGGCTAGCCATAATCCCATTGATTACAATGGAATGAAATTGGTGCGCGCAAATTCCAAGCCGATCAGTGGTGATACAGGGCTGAATGATATTCGACGTCTCGCTGAGGCGAATAATTTCGCTCCCGTTAATTTTGCGGCGCGCGGTAATATTCGTGAACTCAGCACCTTGGACGCCTATGTCCAGCATTTATTATCGTATGTCGATGTGAGTCAGCTGAAGCCTTTGCGTTTAGTTGTAAACGCTGGCAATGGTGCTGCCGGACACGTCATCGATGCCATAGAAAAGTATCTTCCATTTGAGTTTATCAAAATCAACCATGAGCCTGACGGAACTTTCCCGAACGGAATTCCTAATCCTTTGCTAGTGGAAAATCGCGCTGCAACTACAGAAGCGGTGATCGAACATAAGGCTGATATGGGTATTGCGTGGGATGGTGATTTTGACCGCTGTTTCCTGTTTGATGAAACCGGTGCATTTACAGAAGGTTATTATATTGTTGGCTTGCTGGCAGAGGCCTTTCTGCTTAAAAACCCCGGCGCCAAAGTAATTCATGATCCGCGGTTGACGTGGAATACTCTTGATATTGCGCTAAAAAATGGTGGTCAGGCTATCCAGTCAAAAACGGGTCATGCTTTTATTAAGGAACGCATGCGTGAGGAAGATGCCGTTTATGGTGGCGAGATGAGCGCGCACCATTATTTCCGTGACTTTTTCTATTGTGACAGCGGTATGATCCCATGGTTGTTAGTGTGTGAATTGTTGTCCCGCAAACAACAAACTTTGTCGGTGATGCTTGAGGATCGGATTGCGAAATTTCCTTCACCTGGTGAAATAAATAGTCATGTAGAAAATCCTAAGGGCGCTATCGAAAAAGTATTTAACCATTACTCATCCGACGCCATTCTTATCGATAAAACCGATGGTATTAGTCTTGAGTTTGATAATTGGCGGTTTAATTTACGCATGTCCAATACCGAACCAGTTGTAAGACTTAACGTTGAAAGCCGTAATGATCAAGCATTGGTCGATCAAAAAACAACAGAAGTCTTGAAATTACTCAACAGCTAACATAAAAATTTACAAGGAAACAATTATGCAAGTCAAAAAAGCGGTGATTCCTGTGGCAGGCCTTGGGACTCGCATGTTGCCTGCTACCAAAGCAATTCCTAAAGAAATGCTTCCTGTTGTGGACAAACCTTTGATTCAATATGTAATTGAAGAAGCCGCCGCCGCTGGCATCAAAGAAATTGTTTTGGTTACTCACGCTAGTAAAAATGCAATTGAAAACCATTTTGATACAAGCTTTGAGTTAGAGGCTCAACTTGAATCACGTTTGAAGCGCTCTTTGC
>DATIDX010000285.1:0-7516 GCA_035456025.1 Cellvibrio sp.
TAACGATAAGAATGCAAACCTGTTGGTGCCGTTGATCCTGATAATCAGCCTTTTCTTTTTATGGGGCATGGCCAACAACCTCAACGATATCCTGATTACCCAGTTTAAAAAGGTGTTTACCCTGTCGGACTTCAAAGCCGGCTTGGTGCAGTCCGCCTTTTATACGGGTTACTTTGTGTTTTCGATCCCCGCTGCCCTGTGGATGAAGCGCTTTGGCTACAAAGCTGCGGTGGTCTTTGGGCTGCTGCTCTATGCTGCCGGCGCCCTGTTGTTTTATCCCGCTGCGGCCCAGCGTGAATACATCTTGTTCCTCGGCGCCTTGTTTGTGATTGCGAGTGGCCTGGCGTTTTTAGAGACTTCGGCTAATCCGTTGATCGTCGCCATGGGGGACCCCGCCACCGCCGAGCGACGCCTGAATTTCGCGCAGTCGTTCAACCCTTTTGGCTGTATTGCGGGGATTTTGATCGGGCGTGAATTTATCCTCTCCGGCAATGAACCGACCGCAGAAGAACTGGCAGCCATGAATGCAGCGCAACTGGAACAGTTTTACCAGTTTGAATCCCATGCGGTGCAAGGGCCTTATCTGGTGCTGGGGTTGGTAGTGCTCGCATGGGCACTGCTGGTGTTGGTGGTGAAGTTTCCGCGCATAGCCACTCAACCTGCTCTGGATGAAAGTGCTGGCAGTTGGGCGGATTACCGCACCCTACTGTGCAACGGCAGGTTTATGTTTGGGGTGATCGCGCAGTTCTTTTATGTGGGGGCGCAGGTATGCATCTGGAGCTTTCTCATTCGCTACGGTCAGGAGGCGGTGCCGGGTACCGGTGAGAAAACCCTCGCCAATTATCTAATGGGCTCATTGGTCATCTTTATGGTTGGCCGGTTTGTGGCGACGGCATTGATGGGGCGTTTCCGCGCCGCGTCGTTAATGTGGGTTTACGCCCTCGCCAATGTTGCCCTCTGCGCTTATGCGATGCTGGTTCCCGGGCACACTGGTCTGCTGGCGTTGGCGGCGACCAGCTTCTTTATGTCACTGATGTTTCCGACGATTTTTGCTCTGAGCGTGAAAAATCTCGGTCCGCTGGCGAAGGCCGGCTCTTCACTGGTCATTATGGCGATTATCGGTGGCGCCGTGCTGACAGCGGTGATGGGCTTGGTGTCCGACCTCACCAGCATTCACACCGCAGTAGTCGTGCCGCTCCTGTGTTTTGTTGTTATCGCCAGCTATGCCCGCCGCCAGGATAAGCGAGAGGAATAACGTAAATGATCGATGCGCATCAGCACTTCTGGCAAATCGGCCGGAATGATTGCACTTGGCCAACACCAGACCTGACGCCGATTTACCGCGATTTTGGTCTGGACAACCTGCTGCCACTGGCCAATTTTGCCGGGGTTACCGGCTCGGTGCTGGTGCAGACCCAGGAAAGCGATGCGGATACCGACTATTTATTGGCCTTGGCGGAGCAGTCCGACTTCATCAAGGCGGTGGTGGGTTGGGTGGACTTGGCCTCGACAACGGCTCCCGCGCGCATCGCCTGGTTGGCCAAGTCCAGCAAATTTCGCGGGTTGCGGCCGATGCTGCAATCAAACCCGGATGATGGCTGGATTTTGCGCGCGGAACTTGAGCCGGCCATTGTGGCGATGAAGCAGCATCAGTTGAGCTTCGATGCGCTTGTTTATACCCGCCACTTGCCCTACCTCGAATTGTTTGCCAAACGCCATCCGACCTTGCCGATTGTTATCAACCACGCCGCTAAGCCGGCGATCATTGCCAGTGATAACCCGGATGATGGCTGGCGCTCCGCGCTCGCCAGTATTGCGCGCTTGCCGAATGTCCATTGCAAAATTTCAGGTTTGGCCACCGAGGCGGGAAAGGATCAGGGGGTCCAGGAATTGACGCCCTACATACGTTTGTTGGTGGAGATGTTTGGTGCGGAGCGGTTGATGTGGGGCAGCGACTGGCCTGTCATAGGTTTGGCGCCAAACAAACAACTCTCTACCTATAAAAATTGGCTTAATCTTGTTGATCATGCACTTAGTGCATGTAATTTGACCGAAACTAAAAACATTTTCATAGGTACAAGTTTGCGTTTTTATCGAATTACGTAAAGTGGAACGCCTGCAAAAGGGATGTATGCGTAAAATCCTGCCATAACTTGAATAAAGTTTGCCTTTTGGGTGCTTTCGCACCCTTGGGATAAAAATCGGCAAAGGATTGGAAAAACACTAATAACGAGAAAAAGCTATGACTTCTATGATGACGAAAGATATCGACACCGCTGTGCTGGAGCCCAGCGACGAAACAGAACGTAAATACCGTGCCCCGGCTCTGGAAAAAGGCCTGGATATCCTCGAACTGCTTGCGCGCAATTCTTCCCCGATGACCACTTCGCAAATGGCAGCCGCGTTGGGCCGTTCCGTGAGCGAGCTATTCCGCATGGTCCTCGCCCTCGAGTATCGCGGGTTTATCACCCAGATGCCCGATGGCCGCGATGGTTACATGCTCACCAATAAGCTCTTTACCCTCGGTATCTCCCAAGGCACGGCCAAAACCCTGCTTGAAGTGGCGCTGCCGGTGATGAAGGAGTTGACTCGCGAGCTGGGGCAGTCCTGCCATTTGGTTGTGCCTTCAGGTGACCAGATAGTGGTTGTTGCGCGATTGGAAAGTCCTATGGACCTCGGGTTTTCAGTGCGTGTTGGCTATCGCCGCCGGTTGATCGATACCAACTCGGGTGCATTGCTGTACGGTTTTGCTACCCCGGATGTGCAGGCGGGATGGTTGCCGCTTTTGTCCGCTACGGTTGATCTTGAGCGCATTGAACGCTTTTTGGCCAAGGCGCGCAAAGGGGTAGACCTTGGGTATATCCAACTTGCCAGCGATTTTGTAGATGGGGTGACCGATTTTTGTGTACCGATCATTGGGGTCCATGGTGCCTCGGCGGTATTGATCATTCCGTTTATCCACATCAAATCACAAGCGATCAGCACCGAGCGTGTGCTTGAGCGCTTGTTGCAGGCGGCCGATAAAATCTCCCATGGCCTGATCGACTAAGCAGGATTTTATCCACGTAAAAAAGCCGACTGCCGAGTCGGCTTTTTTTTGGCAAAAAAGACTGGATACAAAAGGAAAAGCTACGTAAAAGTCTAAATAACTATATGTGTTTTCGGGTATCATTCGGCTAGAATGTTTTTATTGGCAATTACAATTTTAATTATAAAAAAGAGGTTGTGTGCTTAAGTTCGAACGTCTTCCGACACGTGTTTTTGGGTCTAGCCCCCTGGCAATTTCCCTGCTGGGGTTTGGCGCCGCCCCTATTGGCAATCTTTACCAGCCCCTGAGCGATAACCAGGCGACCGAAGCTGTGAACACCGCGCTAGCGGCCGGTATCCGCTACTTCGATACGGCACCCCACTACGGCTTTGGCTTGAGCGAAAGCCGTTTGGGCAATGCACTTGCAGAGGCTCCCCAACATGCAGCGATAGCAGAACCGATCATTGTTTCCACCAAGGTCGGGCGCTTGCTGGTACCGACCAGCTCCAACGCGCAGGTGCGCCACGGCTTCGCTGATGCGCCGCCGCTGGAACCGCGCTTTGATTACAGCTACGACGGCATCATGCGCTCTTTTGAATCCAGCCTTAAACGCTTGCGCCGCGACAGGGTCGACATTCTCTTTGCCCACGATTTGGGCCCACTGACCCATGGTGCGGATCATCCCGCGCACTTTCGCGAGTTTATGGATGGCGGTTACCTTGCGATGAACGAGTTGAAGGCATCCGGCCAGGTGACCGCGATTGGTCTGGGCACCAACGAATGGCAAATCTGTGAGGCGGCATTGGAGTACGGAGATTTTGATGGCTTCCTGCTCGCCGGACGTTACACCCTGCTGGAGCAGGGTGCCTGCGAAACCTTCCTGCCGTTGTGCGCGCGGCGCGGGGCGTCTGTGATACTCGGCGGCCCGTTTAACTCCGGTATTTTGGCCACCGGAGTAAAAACTGCAGCCACCGCCAGCGGCAAGGTGCCGCTCCACTATAACTACGAGCCCGCACCCCAGGCGATCATCGATCGTGTGGCGCAGCTTGAAGACGTGTGTGCAGAATTTGCTGTGCCGCTCGCGGCGGCAGCGCTGCAATTTCCGGCTGCGCATCCGCAAGTGTGTTCAGTGCTGGCGGGTTTCGCAAACGAAGAGCAGGTGCAACAGGCGCAGGCGTGGATGGCTGCGCCGATTCCCGATGAATTTTGGCAGCAGCTGCGCGAGCGTGAATTATTGCACCCGGCCGCACCGACACCCGCTTAAATTATTAATCCCCCATCATTTTCAGGATTAGATATGACGCAACCTGTTGAGCCGCCAAAACCGGCGCTGGCACCCGTGATATTGCTGCACCCGGATGACAACATCCTGGTGTGTGTAAAACATATTTCTGCGGGCGATATTTTTCTGATCGATGGTGCCGCCGTCACCAGCACAATCGCTATTGATGTCGGCCACAAGATTGCGCGCGTCGCATTAAGTGCGGGCGATAAGGTCTATCGTTACGGTGCGCCTATCGGCTCCATGACCGAGGCAGTTGCACTAGGTGCACACGTCCATATGCACAATATGAAAAGCGACTACATCCCCAGCCACACCCGCAGCCGTCAAAATAAAGACAGGACTGAATCATGACTAACGACATAAGTTTTTCCGGCTGGCAGCGCGCCGATGGCCGCAAAGGTATCCGCAATGTGATTGTGGTGGCCTATCTGGTTGAGTGTGCCCATCATGTCACGCGCAAAATTGTGAATCTTGCCGATGATATGGATGTACACCTCATCGGCTTTCCCGGTTGTTATCCCAATCAATACGCTTACGACATGATGCGCGCTGTGTGCACGCATCCGAATGTTGGCGGTGCGCTTTTGGTTTCGCTCGGTTGCGAGAGCATGAACCGCGAAAAATTATTGCGCGATATTCGCGCGAGCGATCGCCCGGCAGAATTATTAGTCATTCAAGAAGTGGGTGGCACTAAAGCAACGATTGAAGCTGGCGTTGCCGCAGTAAAACGTTTGCAAGCAGAAGCTGCCAAGGTTGCGCGCGTGCCCATGTATTTACATGAATTAATTGTGGGGACGATTTGTGGCGGCTCCGATGGTACCAGCGGCATTTCGGCGAACCCTGCTGTCGGCCGCTGCTTTGATGCGCTGGTCGCTGCTGATGCAACCTGCATTTTTGAAGAGACCGGTGAGCTAATCGGTTGTGAAACGATTATGGCGGATCGCGCCATCACCCCGGAATTGGGCGCAGAAATTGAAGCCTGTGTTGCCAAGGCAGAACACTATTATCGCGTGATGGGTTTCGGCAGTTTTGCACCGGGCAATGCCGATGGCGGGCTGACAACGCTGGAAGAAAAATCCATGGGCGCCTATTCCAAATCCGGCTCATCGCCCATTAGCGGTTTAATTAAGCCGGGCGATATTCCCCCCGCAGGCGGTTTGTATTTACTCGATGTAGTACCCGATGGCGAACCGCGTTTTGGCTTCCCGAACATTTCTGATAATGCCGAAATTATCGAACTCATTGCCTGCGGTTCCCACGTGATTTTATTTACCACCGGGCGCGGTTCTGTGGTCGGCTCTGCTATTTCACCGGTAATAAAAGTCTGCGCCAATCCGGAAACCTATCGTCGTTTGGCAGGCGATATGGATGTAAATGCCGGACGCATCTTGGAAGGCGAAGCGACGCTCGATGAAGTGGGCGAAGAGATTTTGCAAAACGTTATCGATGTGGCATCGGGTAAACGCAGTGTGTCAGAAGAACTTGGACACCAGGAATTTATTTTGACCTATAAAGCATTTGAACCTATTGGCCCGAGCTGTTTGCCGGTGCGTCAAATCGCTTGATTTAATAACCACTCTGCGGCGGCGTGTTGCGCGCCCGCACTACAAAAAAATAAAACTACTATGAAACGTCTGGAAGGTAAAACTGCATTAATTACTGCCGCCGCCCAGGGTATTGGGCGCGCGAGTGCTGAATTGTTTGCCGCTGAAGGTGCGCGGGTTATTGCGACTGATATCAACATCGCTGCCTTAAGCGAATTGGTGAATTGCGAGACCCGCAAGCTGGATGTATTGAACAGCGAAGAAGTTCTCGCACTCAGTAAGGAAACCGGCGGCATTGATATTTTATTTAACTGCGCCGGTTATGTGCACAGCGGAACCATTTTGGATTGCGATGAAAAAGATTGGAATTTTTCATTCGATTTAAATGTCAGTTCCATGTACCGCATGATTCGCACTTTTTTGCCGGGCATGATTGCACGCGGCGGTGGCTCTATTATCAATATGTCATCAGTCGCGAGTTCCATAAAAGGCGCGCCCAACCGTTTTGCGTATGGTATGACGAAAGCGGCAGTAATCGGCATGACCAAAGCGGTCGCTGCTGATTTTGTCACCCAGGGTATTCGCTGCAACGCAATTTGCCCGGGTACAGTACAAACGCCATCGCTAGAGCAGCGTTTGCATGCAACCGGCGATTACGAAACAGCATATAAAAATTTTGTCGCACGCCAACCTATGGGGCGCTTGGGTACTGCGCGCGAGATGGCAGAACTGGCGCTGTATTTGGCGAGCGATGCATCGGCATTCACCACCGGCACCATCAATATCATTGATGGCGGCTGGAGCAATTAATTTTTTAGGGGAATTACACTTATGAAACTACTTCGTTACGGGAAAGCAGGCCAGGAGCGTCCAGGTATATTGGATGCAGAGGGTAATGTACGTGAATTGGGTTCCGTCATTTCCGATATCAATGGTAAAACCCTGAGCGAAGCCTCGCTGAAAAAAATTGCGAGTTTGGATATTCATTCCCTGCCAATTGTTTCTGCGCCAGTGCGTTTTGGTGCATGTGTTGATGGCGTGGGTAAATTTATTTGCATTGGTTTGAATTACGCCGATCACGCAGCAGAGTCGGGTGTTGCCGTGCCCTCTGAGCCAGTGGTTTTCATGAAGGCGACCAGTGCTATTACCGGACCTAACGACAATGTAATTAAACCGCGCAATTCCACCAAGCTGGATTGGGAAGTTGAGTTGGGTATTGTTATCGGCAAACACGCCAGCTATGTGTCGGAAGAAGATGCATTGGATCATATTGCAGGTTATTGCGTTATTAATGATGTGTCGGAACGCAACTTTCAATTGGAGCGTCCGGGTGGCCAATGGGATAAGGGCAAGGGCTGCGACAGCTTCGGCCCCATTGGCCCGTATCTGGTCACCAAAGATGAAGTGCCAGATCCACTTAATTTACATTTGTGGTTAAAGGTCAATGGCAAAACTTTCCAAAATGGTTCTACCGATCAAATGGTGTTTGGCCCTGCATTTTTAGTGCATTACCTCTCGCAATTTATGAGCCTGCAACCGGGCGATGTGATCAGCACAGGAACGCCACCGGGTGTTGGTTTGGGTCAAAAACCTCCGGTCTATTTAAATGAAGGCGATGTGATCGAACTGGGTATTGAAGGTATGGGCGTACAAAAGCAA
>DATIDX010000286.1:0-7448 GCA_035456025.1 Cellvibrio sp.
GTTTCGAGCACCGGAATAAATTCAACCGGCGATACCATGCCTTTAACCGGATGGTTCCAGCGGAGCAGCGCCTCGGCTCCGACAACGCGCCCGCTGCGGATATCAATTTTGGGTTGGTAATAGAGTTCAAATTGCGACTCTTCCATAGCGCGGTGCAAGTCGCCTTCCATGGTTAATTGACGGCTCACTTTGTCCGCCATCTCTTCATTGAAAAACTCAATCGAGTCGCGCCCTTTTTCTTTTACCTGATACATCGCCGTATCGGCGTAGCGCAACAGCTCATGTACGGAATTATTTTTTTCGGGATAGACCACTACGCCCACGCTGCAAGTCACGCGCAACTCCATGTTGTCGTACATGTACGGCTGGGAAATAATCGTGCGGATTTTTTCGCTGATCTCGCCTGCACGCAGGGCGGCTGTTTCAATATTTTGATCGAGCACTGTCAACACCACGACAAACTCGTCTCCGCTCAAGCGCGCAACCAGGTCTTCTTCGCGCACCGATTGCTGCAAGCGCGTAGCCACCACTTCCAGCACGCGGTCGCCCACTGGATGCCCCAGTGAATCATTGATGGTTTTGAATTGGTCGAGATCAATAAACAAGACCGCGCCAAAGTAGCCATGCCGCTCGGCACGGCGCAATTCATGCTCAAGCCGCTCAACCAATTGCAACCGATTTGGCAGCCCGGTAAGGGCGTCATGGTGGGCCATAAATTCCATTTTGGCCTGCGCATTTTTTCGCTCGGTGATATCAACCGAAACAATCAATGCGACTTTTTCATCGTAAAACGCCAGAGGCATTATGTGCGTTTGCAAAAATAATTGTTTGCCCGTAGAGGTGATAAAGCGCTCTTCAACCACATCCAATTCTTCATTACCACGAATCACGCGGTAATCATTTTGCAGCATTGTGTCTATATCAAATACTGAATTCTTTAACAGCTGACGCACGTGTAAATTGCGCATCTGCTCCGGTGTATAGCCGAGTTCGTTTGCGAGCGCCTTGTTAGCAAACAAATAATAACCGGCAATATTGCGTGCGCCGATCATCACCGGCAGATGATCAATGATCTGCCGCAAATGCTCTTCGCTTTTACGCAATGCCAGCTCCACTGCGCGACGTTTGGCGAGGGACAACTCAACTATATCCAGCAATTGATTGGAACTGACGATCAGCTGTGCCAGCTCGTCTTTACGGTTCGCGGGCAATGGGGTCAGGCGATTTACGCCAGGATGATCGGGATTAATGCTATTAATTTCGCGCGACAAGCGCACCAAAGGTTTCGTTAAGGTGTAATAAAACACCACAAACAACAGCAACACCAAAAACATATTGCGCAATATGCCGGTCATGAGCGCTGTGCGGGAGCGGTTATAAAAACCTTCCAATGCCAAATCCATATCCACTGAAAAACGAATGCTTCCCGATGTGCCATCGCTATAGCCAGGCAACAATAAATTAGCGGTATATTCGCGGGTGTTTTCGGTGATCTTGCTAGTTAGCCAGCGGGTTTTTACTTCAGGGCGGGTGCTGCTGCCTTGGGCGAGGACATTGCCAGTATCGTCGTAGATGACAACTTCATAAATAAATCCATAGCGCAGCAAGCCGTTGACTACTTCATAAGAGAGTTCATCGTCGAGCGTTGATACAGAGCGAACGGCAGGCGGTGTAGCGACCTGGATTACACGATCAATGAGGGTCTTGAGTTCTTTTTCCTGATTTAAAAAATCCAGATAGAGTTGCACCGAACTTAATAAAAAGCTCAGTACGAATGCCAAAATAATCCCTATTTTAGCAAGCTGGAAAGAGATGCCATTAAAAAATGAGGGGGCTTTATCTCTCATCGACCTAGGATTTCCGCAACCTGTATATCGTTATTTGAAGGGGGGACGGAGTTGTCCCGGCAGGTAATCAACATGTAAGTTGGGCTGAGTATAGTTCAATATTATTCTTGTCGCCTGAATCCATACTTTTAATTAGAGCAGCTGCGTTGCCTCGATAAATGGCATTGAAAAAGAGTCGGCAACCCCTGCCTGGGTCAGCTGACCACGGTAGATATTCAGCCCTGCGCGCAGGCCTGCATCCGCGCGCAATGCGGCCACGCCCTGCTCGGCCAGACGGACAAGGTAAGACAATGTCGCGTTAGTGAGGCCGAGGGTCGCAGTGCGTGCAACCGCACTCGGAATATTGGCCACACAGTAGTGCACAACACCTTCTTCAATGTAAGTGGGTTGCTGGTGCGTGGTGGGGCGCGAAGTCGCAAAGCATCCGCCCTGGTCAATAGCGACATCCACCAACACGCTGCCCTTTTCCATCTCCCCTACCAGCGCCCGGCTCACCAACCGAGGTGCGCTGGCACCGGTGTTGAGCACGCTTCCGATAACCAAATCCGCACCCGGCACCAATAAATCTATGCGCTCTTGCAACGCATATTCACATACCACCCGGCCGCGCCAGTGATCGTCCAGATAGCGCAGGCGCGCGATGGATTTATCCAAAATCCGCACCTGTGCTCCCAATCCCACCGCCATGACTGCCGCGTTGGCGCCTACCACTCCACCACCCAAAATCAATACGTTCGCGGGCGCGACACCAGGAATACCGCCCAATAAAACACCTTTGCCCGCCTGCGCCATTTCCAAATGGTGCGCGCCCGCCTGCACCGCCATGCGGCCCGCAATCTCCGACATAGGCGCTAATAACGGCAACCGGCCCTGCGCGTCTACCACTGTCTCATACGCGATGCAGGCAGCGCCGGATTTGAGCAAAGCGTCAGTGAGAGTGCGATTAGCAGCCAGGTGCAGATAAGTAAATAGCAGGTGGCGATCCGTGAGGAGCCCATATTCCTCAGGCTGAGGCTCCTTCACTTTCACGATCAAGTCGGCGCTGGCATAGACATCGGCCAGTGAATCGACCAGTTGTGCCCCCGCCTGCTGGTAGCGCTCATCGCTAAAACCGACCAGCCGCCCCGCACCGCGCATCACATAGACGTTGTGGCCTCGCTGGTACAACTCGGCGGCACCTGCCGGAGTCAGGGCAACACGGTTCTCACCTGCTTTCACTTCTTTCGGGACACCGATGCGCATAATCACTCCTTCCGATTGGTTTCTTTAGATCGAGTATAGCCAAGGGATTTTTTGTCCGGCTTGTTCAGGTTATAGCAAGTTGGCGTGACTTATGCTGCACATATTATGTACAGGTTTTTGACGCCGTATGAATAGGGAATCGTGCATAACTCGGGCGGCAGTAGCGTTAACAATTTGCGACTGCTTTTCTAGAACGGGCTGTTGAGGTAATTGTTCTCGAGGTAACTATGGGCATCTGTGCAAATGATTTGCGCGAGTTAATTATCAAACCGTATTTACACATGTTGGGCGAATATTCCGAAGTTGCCGAAGATTTATTGCTCGGCACCGCCGCCCAAGAATCGCTGCTAGGGGCGCATTGTTATTGTCCACAAACAAAAGGTTTGGGACTCTACCGCATGACTGCCGAAAAACATGTGGAAATATGGGATAACTATTTAGTGCAATTTCCCGATTTAGCATCACTGCAGCGCGGCCTCGCCAGCCAACAGCAGTTTCTGAAAAATCCCCATGGCGAACTTATGAGCAACCTGATGTACTCCACCGGAATGGCTTGGATGATCTACCGCCGCTGCGCCATCGACGCCCACAAACGCCTTGAAATTCCAGCACTTGCACAGCTCTGGGCCAGTACCTACGAGAACGGTACTGGCTGCCCCCGCAACCCCGATGATTTTATGCAAACCTATCGCCGGCTGGTGATGGACGACGCTCAAAAACTGGTTGCTTAATCTGGCTTACAAAAATGGAAAAGGCTGCCAACGCAGCCTTTTCCATTTGGATCGAATCAATCAACTGTCAGTGGATATCCAGCACATCCACATACTGGACGCCGGTGTCTGGGCGATTCTCAAAGGGCACAGACATACAAGCATCCGCTTCTGTTTCTGCCTCGGCATTTTTATTGATTTTCAGGTTCACGAAATCAAACAAATTCAAATCAGCGAGTTGCGATGGCTGCGCATTGCGGATGGCCGAGAAGATAGTTTCTGTGCGGCCAGGGAATTGGCGCTCCCATTGTTGCAGCATGTCTTTCACCACCTGCCGTTGTAAATTTTCCTGCGAGCCGCAAAGATTACACGGAATGATTGGAAAACCTTTCAGTTCAGCGAAGTGCGCTATGTCCTCTTCCGCACAATAGCTAAGCGGGCGAATCACGATATTGCGTTTGTCGTCGGCCAGGAGTTTTGGCGGCATGGCTTTTAATTTGCCGCCAAAGAACATATTCAAAAACAGCGTCTCGATAATATCGTCGCGATGGTGCCCCAGCGCAATTTTGGTCGCACCTATTTCATCGGCAAAACCATAAAGAGTGCCGCGGCGCAACCGCGAGCAGAGACCGCAGGTAGTTTTCCCTTCGGGAATGACTTCTTTAACAATGCTGTAAGTGTCGCGTTCAATGATGTGGTATGGCACGCCCACCTGCTCCAGATATTGCGGCAAAACATGTTCGGGGAACCCTGGCTGCTTTTGGTCCATATTGACGGCGACCAACTCAAACGAAATGGGCGCAGTCTTTTGCAGACTCATCAAGATATCCAACATGGTGTACGAGTCCTTCCCGCCCGACAGGCACACCATCACCTTATCGCCATCTTCGATCATGTTGTAATCGACAATCGCCGATCCGGTCAGCCGGCGCAGACGCTTTTGCAGCTTGTTGAATTCAAGGCGATCTTTGCGTTCGTGTAACTCTTTCATGGACTCAAAACTCATACGGGAAGGTAGTTCAAACGGCGACAGCGTCGGCGAGCGGCGCATTGTACGGATTTTGCGCGCAAGTTGAAATAAAACCCCTCCGGCGGCAAGGCTTTGCCGGAAGCTTGGTCGCTCAAACTCAACAACTTGCCTGGACGCGAGTCGATTATCGCTACAGCCCCAGTCTGGCGCGTGTTTCTGGCTGCTGGCATAGCGCTTGCTCTACGGATATCAGCCCCCAAAAATATATCAAGGGGGAGAATCTTTGCCGCGTGGAGGTAGTAATGTCGTTTTTCGATAAGCTGTTTAAAAAAGGTTTTCGCCAATCAGCCACGGACAAAACCGAGTTTGGTTTACCATCAATTGATCAGGACGGCCTTACCAGCAATATTCCCGATCACTACCTACCCCTCTGGGAACTGCAAAAGCAGCGCCAATTGCTGGAAGTTAAAATCGGCAATGCCAGCCGCGAGTACCAAAGCATGATCCTGGCGATTGATGTAGAGCGCGGCCTGCTGTGGCTGGATGACCTTTTTCCGCAACAGCTGATACTGGATTCCGGTGATGAAATCACCCTGCGCCATCATCGCAACGGTGAGCAGTTGGTTATCCGCGCACCGGTTGTGGCAATGGGCTCAACCTACGATGTTCCCGGTTTTGCTGTCGTCCTGCCGGAATTTGTGTATTACACGCCCAGACGCAGTGCCCAACGCTTTGCTATAGGCGAGCAAGCACCCTTATTTGTAAAAATCCGCACACTGGGACAAGAGCCCAGCTTCGGTACCCTGCAAGATATTTCAACCGGCGGGCTGCGCTTGCTGGTCGCCGGCAATATGCTTCCCCATTTACGCCACGGCGCAATGTTGCCACTGTGCGAGGTAGATATCACCGATGACCTACGGATTCGCTGCCGCGCGCGCATCTGTGCTTTCCGCATGGGTCGCCAGCCCTATCGCCACACCCAAATCAGCGTTGAGTTTATTGATTTAGAGGAGGAAACACGCGCTGCGCTCGCCCGATTTCTGCGCGAATCTCAACTCAGCTACATGCACGCCCAAATCAATAACCATCACGCCAGTGGCGCCTACGCCGCCGCCTGAAGATTAGGCGGCTAGAGATTCAGTATTTTTGAACTAGGCTTGAACATTACAAAGGATGATCTGTTCACCCGTTTTTTAGCTACAGAAATACGTGCGAAAGGATCAGTTTATTGTTGCTACTTCAGGAACTATCTTATGCGCAACAACGGTCACGTCACCGGCAGAGAAATCTATCTGGCCACGAATGACGAAATTGTTTCCTCATCTGACCTGCGGGGTGACATCGAGTTTTGTAATGACACTTTCGCGCGTATTTCCGGTTTCACGCGCGAAGAATTATTGAATCAACCACACAATATTTTGCGCCATCCGCAGATGCCGCCGGCAGCCTTCGGCATGCTCTGGTCTGCGCTGAAAGCCGGTAAGCCCTGGATGGGAATTGTTAAAAATCGCTGTAAAAATGGCGACCATTATTGGGTAGATGCCTACATTACTCCGCTGCGTGAAAACGGGAAGATTTGCGGCTACGAATCTGTACGTGTCAAAGCAGATCCCGCTGCAGTACGCCGCGCGGAAACTGTTTACGGCCGCTTGAACCAGGGTAAGCCACCTTATTCAGCACTTGAAAAATACTGGAGTCAATTCGGCAACAGCGCGACTGTGGCTTTTACTTGCTGGATACTCCTGCTCATTCAAAACAGCATACTTACATCATTGTCTCTGCTCACGGTAATGGGCGCCGCTGGACTTGCTGTTGTTATTGGCGCTATCGCGCACACCTTCCAACAAAACCGCCTTGCACAAGCTTTACAGCTGGCACGCTCCACACTGGATGACCCCTTCGCCGCTTATATTTACACCGGACGCTGCGACGCTATGGGCGAGATCGAACTTGCGCAACACGCGATAAAAGCGCGCTTACGCACAGCGCTCGGACGTTTTGGTGAATCCGCAAAAGAACTTCAACAAAAAGCAGGAACCGCACACCACCACGCAAACAAAACCTTCGAGGGTGTGAGCGCACAGCAGCGCGAAACAGCCAGTGTTGCTACGGCGATGCAGGAAATGGCTTCAGCCGTGCAAGAAGTGGCCAGCGGAGCAAATCAGACTTCAATTGCAACCAGTGCGGCAATCGACGAGGTTGATAAAGGCAACAAGGTTATCGAAGGCGCACGTCACGCTATCGATAATTTGTCGAAAACGGTGGGCGACCTTGGCGGCGTGCTGAACAAATTAAGTGATGACAGCAGCAAAATCGCGAACGTTGTCGACGTCATTCGTGGCATCGCCGAACAAACCAATTTGCTTGCACTTAACGCCGCAATCGAAGCAGCGCGCGCCGGGGAACAAGGGCGCGGCTTCGCCGTAGTGGCCGACGAAGTGCGCTCGCTCGCGCAGCGGACGCAAGAGTCGACGGGCGACATACAACAAATCATCGGCAATTTAGGTAAGGCCACGGACGATGCCAGCCTCAATATGAAAAACTGCCTGGATCTCGCCGACCGCAGCGTCCATGAAATGAACAATGTGCGCACCGCATTGGATTCCATCTCGCAATCCGTCAATGCAATTGATCAAATGTCCCATCAAATTGCCGCAGCAGCAGAAGAGCAATCATCTA
>DATIDX010000287.1:0-10809 GCA_035456025.1 Cellvibrio sp.
ATTCATCTATCGTGTCCAACCAGGACAATCAGATTGTTGCGCGTTTTCGCAATCCTGAATCAGTAGATGAGGCGATCAGCGCGCTGCGCAGTGATTATCCCGGGATGCAGTTTGTAAAACAGGAAGCGGCAACAAACGCAACTGATTTTGGTTTTGTCGCAACCCTGAGTGAAGCGGCGGTAAAAGAAATTGAAGATTATGCGCTTAACCAAAACCTGGTGACCCTGCGTAATCGTGTGAATGAATTGGGTGTATCCGAACCGATTGTTCAGCGTCAGGGGCGCAGCCGTATTATTGTGCAATTGCCCGGTGTGCAAGATCCCGCAGAAGCCAAGCGTGTAATTGGTAAAACCGCTAACCTGGAATTCCGTTTGGGCGCATCGCCCGATACATTGGTTTCCAATAAAGAAGAATTTCCCTTCAAAGATGAGTTGATGCAAATGCAGCGTGGTAATGCTGTATTGGAAAAACAACTTATCGTTACTGGTGACAGCGTTACTGATGCGAAGAGCAGCTTCGATCCAGAAACCAATCAGCCACAAGTAAATATTACGCTGGATAATCTCGGCGGAACCAAAATGAACCGCGTGACGCGCAACAATGTTGGCCGTCAAATGGGGATTTTGTTTATCGAATATAAAACCCGTACGCAGATCGTGAAAAATGCAGCGGGTGAAGAGGTTGAAAAAACCAGCCAGTACATCGAGCGTAAAGTAATTAGTCTGGCGACTATCCAGAGTGCGCTGGGTATCCAATTCCGTATTACTGGCTTGGATCAACCGGGCGAAGCGGCAGAGCTTGCGCTCTTGTTGCGTGCCGGTGCTTTGGCTGCGCCTATGCACTTTGTTGAAGAGCGTACAATTGGTCCCTCACTGGGTGCAGACAACATCAAGAAAGGTGTGGATTCCTGTATTTGGGCACTGGTGATGGTGTTCATCTTTATGGTGGTGTTCTATCGCGTATTCGGTATCTTTGCGAACATCGCCCTCGCCATTAACGTACTTTTGTTGATGACTGTGCTCTCCATGTTTGGCGCGACACTGACCTTGCCGGGTATCGCGGGCATTGTGTTGACCATGGGGGTAGCGGTAGATGCAAACGTACTGATTTATTCGCGTATTCGCGAAGAGCTTAGAAACGGCGCTTCGCCGCAGCAGGCCATTTACACCGGATATGAACGCGCGTTTATTACAATCCTCGATGCCAACCTGACGACCATGATCGTGGCCATTATCCTATTCGCGGTGGGAACCGGGCCGATCAAAGGTTTTGCGATTACCCTCTGGCTTGGTCTTGTTACCTCTATGATCACGTCAATCATGATCAGTCGTGCAATGGCAAACCTCGTGTACGGCCGCCGTAAAAACCTGCAAAAAATTTCGGTATAAGAGAGCATTGCTATGACCCAGGAATTAAAAGTTATCAACTTTATGGGAATCCGAAAATATACTTCGGGCTTCTCTATTATTCTCACTATTTTGGCTCTCGCTTCCATCACGTTTCAGGGCTTTAAACTGGGCCTTGATTTCACTGGTGGTACCCAGCTTGAAGTGCAATTCGATCGCCCTGCGGATCTCCATCAAATCCGCGAAGTCCTTGAAGAAGAGCAACTTCACAGCCCCGTCGCCGTTACTTTTGGTAGTGATAGCGATGTGATGATCCGCACCCAGGATCAGATGAGCGCCAAAGGTCGCGAGCGCATCGCGGCGGAAATTGCTAAATTGGGCAACGGCGCTGCGTTGCAAGAAGTTGCGCGCCCCACCCGTGAGCAGGATGGTTTTGTCGATGTACTGGTGTTGGCAAATGTTACGCCTGAGCAAGTTAACCAAGCCAATCTGTTTGATTCCAAGCGTTTTGGCCGGACCATTATTGCGCAAAAAGACAATCTGACCACCGTGGCGATCGAGAAAGGGCTTGAGTTGGTTTATAGCGAATATTTACTGGAACGTTTGCAAGCGGCGACCGGCGCTTCCATCAAGTTGCGCAGCAGTGAATCAGTCGGCCCACAAATTGGCGATGAGCTGCGTGATAGCGGCGGCCTCGGTATGTTGTGTGCGTTCGCATTGGTATTTTTGTATGTTGCCGTGCAATTTCAATGGAAATTTTCCGTGGGCGCATTGGTTGGTTTGATCCATGTAACCATTGTTACTCTGGCATGTTTCACTTTCTTCCAGTGGGATTTTGACTTGAACGTGCTCGCAGCAATCATCGCGTTGATCGGTTACTCCATTAACGACACCATCGTAATTTTCGATCGCATCCGGGAAAACTTCCGCAAGTTGCGGGTGATGGATCCCTTGGATGTGGTAAATATTTCCATGACGCAAACCCTTGGTCGGTCCTTGATGACCCACGTCACCGTATTTTTGGTAATGGCAGTTTTGTATGTATTTGGCGGCGAGCTGCTGGCGGGTTTCTCTAAAGCGATGATGATCGGTGTTGTATTTGGCTGTTATTCATCGATTTATATTGCCGCTAATGCCACTGTCGCTCTGGGTATTTCAAAAGAAGATTTGATGCCGCGTCCGAAAGAAGGTGAAGAGGGCGCCGACCTCTCCCCTTAATAGTCTGATCTATTGTCAAAAACAGCGCCTCGTGCGCTGTTTTTTTTTGCCTCCGGCTGCAATTGTGTAATCAGATTATCTCGGGTATCGTCCAACCAACTATTCCAACTCAAAATAACTCCTATGATCGAGCACATCAGTTTTAACCCTGCTTTGCAGATGAGTAATGATGTTGATTTGTTGCGTTCTACCGTGGGCCGTTTTCAGCGTATTTTTAATGGTAGCGGTTACGGCTTTTGGGAGTGGGATTTACAGACCCAACATATCGAATGGTCGGGTGGATTTTGGGAGCGCTTGGGCTACGGCCCCGAAGATGCTGAAGGTATTAGCGATGCCTCTAAAGTGTTGGCTTATATGCACCCCGATGATCGCGACTTTGCGATCGAGGCCGCACGCCAACATCTGCGTACCGGCAAACCGCTTGATGTCTCCTACCGTATTCGCACCAAAGGTGGGGACTATATCTGGACTCAGGTGCGCGCTGATTCACTGCGCGACGAAAATGGCCACGCGACTATTATGTCGGGTGTGAATTTTGATATTACCGAAATCAAAAAAGTAGAGGCGGCTTTGCGCGAGAGTGAGGCGCGCCAGGTGCGGATTATCCAGGCGTCCAGCGATGGTATTTGGGAGTGGTACGCAGATCGTGGGGGTTTTCACTTTTCGCACCGTTGTTGGGAATTGTTGGGGTATGACGATCTCGATGATGTGCTGACCGAAGGTGAGGACCGGTTAAAAATCTGGCGCAAACATATTTACCCGCAAGATTTGGCTAAGTTCGACAACGCATTGGTTGAACATATGCGCGGGCGTGCTCCTTTTGATGTCGAATATAGGCTCATTAGTACCTTAGGTGAAATCCGCTGGATCCGGGGTCGCGGCCGCGCCGTATTTAATGAGAAAGGCCAGCCGATTATGATGTCCGGCAGCAACATGGATATCACCGAAGTAAAACGCGCAGAGGAACGTGTTATCCAGGCGAAAGAACAGGCAGAAAAAGCTAATCGCGCCAAATCGGAATTTCTATCCAGCATGAGCCACGAGTTGCGTACACCGCTCAACGCCATCCTCGGTTACACGCAATTATTTGAGTACGACGGCAATTTAAAACCCCAGCAAATCGATAATGTGCGCGAGATACGCAAAGCTGGCGAACATTTGCTGCAATTGATTAACGACGTACTGGATCTTGCCAAAATTGAGTCAGGCAATATGACGGTATCGCTTGAGCCTGTATTGGTTTCGCGTCTGATCACTGAGTGTTTTAATTTTGTGCAGCCGCAGGCGGATGCAAAAGGGATCCGTTTGTCGTCAGTGCTTGCCGAATTTTCCAATACTTATGTCATTGCCGATCACGTACGCTTTAAGCAGGCGCTATTAAATTTGCTCAGTAACGCAGTGAAGTACAACTACGTTGGCGGCGAAGTGGAAGTAAAACTGGCGGCTCAGCCGGGGCAGCAATTGCGTATTAGTGTGCGCGATACCGGGCGCGGTATTCCGCTGCAGCGCCAGAGTGAAGTATTCCAACCTTTTAATCGTCTGAACGCAGAGAATACGACTATCGAAGGGTCGGGCGTCGGTTTGGTCATCACCAAACAGTTGGTGGAAATGATGCAGGGGCGCCTCGACTTTACCAGTGCAGAGGGCGTGGGCACCACTTTCTGGATCAGCCTTCCACTGGCAACTGAATGGAACGCTGAAACTGCTGCGCGCGCGGTTTCGAACAAAGACTACGCCCCGGCAGTGCTCAATGTGCAGCGTCGTTGCAAGGTGCTTTACGTTGAGGACAATCCAACTAACATCCGGTTATTGCAACAAATTTTTACGCGTTATCCGCAGCTTGAATTGGAAATTGCGGAAGAGGCTTTTCTGGGGATCTATAAGGCGCGCAGCGTGAAACCCGATTTGGTGATTCTCGATATCAACCTGCCGGGAATGGATGGATATGAAGTCCTGAGTGTGTTGAAGAATGATCCCTGTACGCGCTCTACGCCCGTTATTGGGCTATCTGCGAACGCCATGCCCTATGATGTCGAGCGGGGCAGGAACGCTGGGTTCTTTGATTACCTGACAAAACCGGTCGATATCCATCGCCTGATTGACGTATTCAATAAACTTCTCCACGACTACTAATCCAGCTTTTTTGTTTCAACTCAGCCGGCGCTTCTAAGGGCGCTGGTTAGCTCTGTTTCTTGCCCCCGTCAGCCAAGCTTTATTCACAATCGTTAACTAATGCAAATGTGCGTGGTTTTAAGCTCTTGTCTGTTTATCATTCAACAATGAACATTTGTTCATTTCATATGTGCAATTGCCACATCTCGTCTGTCACTACTTAGTTCTGCGTCCCCGCACCTGAAGGAGTTCACCATGTTCCCAATCAACCGTTTTCGGGCAGTATTTGCCATAGGAGTTATGGGGCTGGCGTTGGTCGCTTGCGACAATAAAACCGCCCCGACCGCAGCAGGACAAGCACCGGTCGAAGTGGGTGTTGTGGTATTAAGCGCCGCCGATGTGCCGCTACAATCTGAGCTACCGGGGCGGACATCAGCTTACCGCAAAGCGGAAGTACGGCCACAAGTGAATGGAATTATCCAGAAAAGGCTGTTCGTTGAAGGGGCCGAAATTAAAGCCGGGACGCCGCTCTACCAAATTGATCCGGCGACTTATCAAGCGGCGTTGAATAGTGCCCAGGCCGAATTGGCACGCGCGGAGGCCAACCTCGCTGCGGCAACGGCAAAAGAGTCGCGCTACAAAAACCTAACGGCGATTAAGGCCATCAGCCAACAGGATTATGATGATGCTCTGGCTAATTTAGGCCAGACCAAAGCCAGTGTGGCGGCTGCAAAAGCAGCGGTGGATTCCGCACGCATCAATCTCAAATACACCCAGGTGTTGGCTCCCATTGATGGAGTAATCAGCAAATCCGCCGTAACCGAGGGAGCTCTGGTGACCGCCGGCCAAACCGAAGTGCTTGCCAGCATCCTCCAGCTCGATCCTATTTACGTCGATGTTTCTCAATCCGCAGAGGAGTTGTTGCAGCTTCGTCGGGCAATGCTCAAGGGCGATGTAGCCGTGTCTGACAGCGCCAAAGTGCGACTGCTATTGGATGATGGTTCAACCTACGAGCATGAAGGCAGCCTGCAATTTGCCGAAATGGGAGTTAATGAATCTACCGGTACGGTCATCCTGCGCGCGCAGTTTCCCAACCCTGATCATCTGTTGTTGCCGGGTATGTTCGTGCGCACCCGCATGGATGAAGGCATTCGCGCCAACTCCTTGTTAGCTCCGCAGCGCGGGATTACGCGCGATCGTTTGGGTAACGCTACGGCTATGGTCATCAACAAAGCCGGTGTAGTTGAGGTGCGCCAACTGAAGACCGGGCGTGCAGTAGGCGATCAATGGTTAGTGCTGGAAGGATTGGCAATAGGAGATCAACTCATTGTAGAGGGGCTGCAAAAAGTGAAACCGGGGGCGCCTGCCAAAGCTGCTGCTAGTGCCAGCAGCAAGGCCGGGGAGTAAACATCATGGCCAGATTTTTTATCGATCGCCCGGTATTTGCCTGGGTTATCTCCATCATTATTATGTTGGCGGGCGCGCTCTCGATTTTTAAATTACCGGTCGCCCAATACCCGGAAGTGGCACCGCCATCGGTGAGTATCAGCGTTAACTATCCCGGTGCATCGGCGCAAACGGTGCAGGACACGGTGATCCAGATTATCGAGCAGGGCCTCACCGGCATCGATAATGTGGAATACATGTCGTCGACCAGCGAATCGAGCGGTCGCGGCGAGGTGACGCTTACCTTTATCGCCGGTACCGACCCCGACATCGCCCAGGTACAAGTACAAAACAAGTTGCAGACAGCAATGCCGCTACTGCCGCAAGAAGTGCAGCAGCAGGGCATTCGTGTTACCAAATCGTCTGCCGGTTTTTTGCTGGTGTTGGGTTTCGTATCTGCCGACGGCAGCATGGATAAGTACGATATTGCGGATTATGTTGCCGCCAACGTGCAGGATCAGTTGAGCCGTATCAATGGTGTTGGTCAAATCACCCTGTTTGGTACGCAATACGCGATGCGCATTTGGTTGGACGCCAATAAGCTTGCCACTTACAACCTTACGACTATCGATGTAGCCACCGCGATACGCGCGCAGAATGCGCAAATTGCCGCTGGCGAATTAGGCGGCACTCCAGCGTTACCCGGCCAGCAGATCAATGCCAGTATCGTGGTGCAAACGCGCCTTTCCACTCCCGAACAATTCCGCAACATTTTATTACGCGTCAATCAGGATGGCTCACAAGTTCGTCTGGGTGATGTAGCGCGGGTTGAACTCGGCGGTGAAAATTATCAATTTGAAACTGAATATAACAATCGCCCAGCCGCTGGTTTGGCGATCACTCTGGCGGCCGGCGCTAACGCGTTGGACACTGCCGACGCTGTGCGTAAGCGCATCGGTGAATTGCAGGGCTTTTTTCCTCCGAGCCTTGATGTTGTCTATCCATTCGATACGACGCCCTTCGTCAAACTTTCCATTGAAGCAGTGGTACATACGCTGATTGAAGCCGTTATTTTGGTATTCCTGGTGATGTATCTGTTCCTGCAAAACTTCCGCGCAACTTTGATTCCGACCATTGCAGTGCCCGTGGTATTGCTCGGCACCTTTGCAATCCTGTCGCTGTTTGGTTTTTCCATCAACACCTTGACCATGTTTGCAATGGTATTGGCGATTGGCTTGTTGGTGGATGATGCGATTGTGGTGGTGGAAAACGTCGAGCGGGTGATGGCGGAGGAGGGCTTATCGCCACTTGAAGCAACGCGCAAATCCATGCAGCAAATTACCGGCGCATTGATCGGAATTGCCTTGGTACTCTCCGCTGTGTTTGTGCCCATGGCCTTTTTTGGTGGATCAACCGGCGTAATTTATCGCCAGTTTTCCATCACCATAGTATCGGCGATGGTGTTGTCAGTGATCGTCGCCTTAACCCTGACCCCCGCGCTTTGCGCAACTTTGTTAAAACCGGTGAAGCACGGCCACTATGAAAAAAGTGGATTCTTTGGCTGGTTCAATCGCAACTTTAATCAGGCAACGGATAAGTATCAGCGCGGTGTTAGCTCAATGTTGGGCAACACCCGCCGTTACATGCTTATCTATGGCGTGATTGTGATTGCACTCGGTTTGTTATTTACCCGCTTGCCCGGATCATTCCTACCCGAAGAAGACCAGGGAATTATGTTCACCCAAATGACCTTGCCTGTAGGCGCTACTAAAGAGCGGTCTGCATTAGTGATGAACCAAATCGAAAAACATTATCTGGAAAATGAAAAAGACAATGTCCGCTCGGTTTTTTCCGTGATTGGTTTCAGCTTTAGCGGACGTGGGCAAAACAACGGTATCGCCTTTGTCGGGATGAAAGATTGGAGCGAGCGCACTGATGAAGCGCAACATGTAAAAAATATTGCCGCGCGCGCGATGGGCGCCTTTTCCCAAATTAAAGATGCGATGGTATTCCCGTTTGTACCGCCCGCCATTACTCAGCTCGGCACCTCATCTGGTTTTAATTTGCAATTGCAAGATTTGGGCGGTTTAGGGCACGAAAGTTTGATGCAGGCGCGCAATTTGTTCCTGGGTATGGCGTCGCAGGATAAGCGGCTTGTCGGTGTGCGCCCCAACGGGCAGGAAGACAATCCGCAATTCAAACTGGATGTCAATCAAGAAAAAGCCACTGCACTTGGCGTATCGCTAAGCGATGTAAACAATATTTTTTCCACTGCTTGGGCTGCATCTTATGTGAATGACTTTATTGATAAGGGGCGCGTGAAAAAAGTATTTGTACAGGGCGATGCGCAATACCGCATGTTGCCGGAAGACGTGAAAAACTGGTATGTGCGCAATAACAAAGGCGAGATGGTACCTTTCTCGGCATTCACTTCCGGCCGCTGGACCTTTGGTTCGCCGCGACTCGAGCGTTATAACGGTGTGTCCTCAGTCAACATTATCGGGCAGGGCGCACCCGGGGTTAGCTCCGGCGAAGCGATGCAGGCAGCGGAAGAGATTGTCGCCAAGTTACCACCGGGTATTGGCTATCAATGGACGGGTATGTCGTTCCAGGAGCGCGAGTCAGGAAACCAGGCACCTCTGCTATACGCCTTGTCGATTTTAATTGTGTTTTTGTGTCTCGCTGCATTATATGAAAGCTGGTCGGTACCTTTTGCGGTGATTCTGGTTGTGCCGCTCGGCGTAATTGGCGCGGTGCTCTTTGCGATGGGGCGGGGTTTATCCAACGACGTGTATTTCCAGGTAGGGCTATTGACGACGATTGGACTCGCAGCAAAAAACGCGATCCTGATTGTCGAGTTTGCCAAAGCTCTCTATGAAGACGGCATGGGTCTGGTAGACGCAACTATGGAGGCTGTGCGCATGCGTTTGCGTCCGATTATTATGACCTCGCTGGCGTTTATGCTGGGCGTCACGCCTTTAGTGCTTAGCTCGGGTGCAGGCTCCGGCGGCCAGAACGCTATCGGCACAGGTGTGTTCGGTGGAATGCTATCGGCAACCGTGTTGGCTATTTTCTTTGTGCCGGTGTTTTTTGTTGTCGTTTTTCGTCTTGCTCGCCGCTTTTTTCCTGCGCAAAAATCCAGTGATTCGGTTCAGTCATGAACAAGTGCGACATCATTCTTGATGCAACATTAAATCTACTTGCGAGCCGTGGATTCCATGGCTTTTCTATTCGAGATGTCGCAAAGGAGGCGGGCGTCGCAACCGGTACCGTGTATTTGTATTTTGAAGATCGTGAAGATTTGATAAAAAAATTGCACGGCCAGATTATCGATATCGTCAGGCGGGAAGTGTTTGTCGAGATGAGCAGGGAGGCATCACTCTACCAACAGTTCCAGCAGATGTGCCGTAATTTTTGGATGCTGTTTAACCTGCGGCCGGCGATTATCCTAAGCAAAGGCCAGTTTGATCACCTGCCGGCAGATTTGTTGCGCAGCCGTCACGAAGACGCCAAGGTCGTGCTGGAGCCGCTGTTCACTTTTTTTAGCCAGGGTCGAACAGAAAAGGTGTTGAAAGATTTACCTGACGAGATTTTATTTTCGCTGGCGTTCGAGCCCTATTTTGACATCGCACGGAAATCATTGCAGGGATTTATCGAGGTGGATCAGGGCATGCTTGAGAGCGTTATCCGTGCCACATGGGATTCAATTGCGCTACGGACATGATGCGGAGAGAAAAAAGAACGGCGAGCATTTGCCCGCCGTTCTTTTTTGGATTATTGCAATCGATTTATTTCAGGTGACCAAGATTCTTTTGCACGATTTGCAGTATCGGTTTAAACACCTTTGGTGATCCGCACACTATGTGGCCGGTTTCCAAATAGTCTGCACCACCGTTAAAGTCGCTGATCAATCCACCGGCTTCCTTTACTAACAAAATCCCGCCGGCGATATCCCACTCGTTCAAATTCATTTCCCAAAATGCATCAAAGCGGCCTGATGCCACGTAAGCCAAATCCAAAGCTGCTGAACCGCAGCGACGAATCCCGGAAGTTTGCCCGGCAATTTCCTGCACGCAGGCAAGGTAGGGAGCAATGTGTTCCAGCGCATAACCGCTAAAAGGAATGCCGGTGCCAATCAATGCGCCTTCGAGGCTACGACGGTTGGATACGCGCAAGCGACGGCCATTCAATGCGGCGCCACGGCCACGGCTGGCGGTAAATTCTTCGCGTTTGATGGGATCAATAACAACGGCGTGTTCAATCTGGCCTTTGTATTTACAAGCGATGGAGATGGAGAAGTGCGGTACCCCGTGAATAAAGTTGGTGGTGCCATCGAGCGGATCGATAATCCATTCGTAATCGGGGTTTTTGCCTGGCTGGTGTCCGCCTTCTTCACCGCGGATGCTGTGATCCGGGTAGGCCTTGCGGAGGTGGTAGATAATTTCTTTTTCGGCGGCTTTATCGACTTCAGTTACATAGTCGTTGCGGCTTTTGGTTTCGATCGTTAACAAATCAACACGCTCAAATGCGCGTTCAATCAACTCGGCAGCTTTGCGCCCGGCGCGCAGAGCAATCGTCAACATGGGTTCCATAAAGCACCATTCAGTTAAAGCAATAAGTTAACAATTAGATCTGTATCGATTAGATAGCACTAATTCAGGGGGTAGGGATTGTATAAAGAGCGGGGCCGCAGGTGGCTTGGGCATTGTTGCCCGGCACCTCTCGCCGAGGGCGCGCAGTCTACCGG
>DATIDX010000288.1:0-3291 GCA_035456025.1 Cellvibrio sp.
CTACGGCAGTATTCAATAATATTCCATCGAATCCCATTTCCATTGCTTCTGCTGCTTGTGATGGAGCGCCAAGGCCTGCATCAATAATCATCGGCACATCTTTAATGCGCTCGCGCAGTGTGCGCAAACTGTAGCGATTTAATAAACCCTGGCCGGTGCCAATGGGTGCTCCCCACGGCATTAACACTTCGCAGCCTACGTCGAGCAAACGCTTGCACAGGATCAAATCGTCGGTGCAATAAGGTAGTACTTTGAAGCCTTTTTTGATCAGGATTTCTGAAGCTTCAACTAATCCAAATGGGTCTGGCTGCAAATTGTAATCGTCACCAACGACTTCCAGTTTTATCCAATCCGTATTAAAAATTTCGCGCGACATTTCCGCTAGCGTAACCGCTTCTTTAACGGATTTGCAGCCGGCAGTATTGGGCAGCAAACGGCAGCCACTTTCCTGAATATATTGCCAAATGGCATCTCCATCGCGATTGGCTGGATTTTGGCGGCGCAAACCGAGGGTGACGATTTCGCAGCGCGATTGGATGATCGAGTCGCGCATTAATTGTGGCGATGCGTAAAGTGCAGTGCCCAATAAAAATCGGCTGGAAAATGTTTCGCCGTAAAGGGTGAAATCTTTTTCGGGTTTGTTGTAACTCATATCAACCTCCGCCCACCGGTTTGACGATATCAATTTGATTGCCATTCAATAATTCGCGCTCGGTATACGTCGAGCGGGGTACAAATTCACCGTTGATAGCGACGGCGATTTTGCTATCGCCGTAGCCCCATTGTTGCAATGCATCGCTGAGCAGTGTGTGATCTGCTAGCGATTTGCTTTCGTTATTTACACTCAGTTCAATAGTCATAATTTTTTAATGCGAGTTAAGCTGTGCAGAAAAAACCGGCTCGGTTTTGTTGAGAATATGCGCCAACACATTTTCAACTACCGCAGGCGCGAGTAAGTAGCCATGGCGGAATAAACCATTGGCAGTAATCAGCCCATCTTGCACGCTGACTTTAGGTAAGTTGTCGATATAAGCCGGACGCAAGTTGGTATCCATTTCGATAATGCGTGCTTCTGCAAATGCGGGCGACAAAGTATAGAGCGCGCTGCTCAGCTCCAGTGACGATTGCAATGTCATGGGTGAACGGTCTTCACTTTCGATTTGCGTGGCGCCAATCATAAAACGGTGATTGGGTTTGGGCACCACATAGAGTTGATAGCGCGGGTGCATTAATCTCACCGGGCGCTGCAAGTGAATCTCTTTGGTTTCCACATGCAAGGTTTCACCGCGCACGCCGCGCAATTTCCCAAACTGTTTTTTTGCGCCCAGCCCGCGGCAATCAATGACCAGATCAAAATATTCGTCGCCGGTTTCGGTTGTCACTTTCCCGGGATATACATCGACTGGTGTGAATGCGCGGATAGTGACATTGAGGGCGACTAATTCATCGCCAAGCAAACGCAAAAATTCGCGGTTATTGATATGGCCTTCATCGGCTAAAAAAAGTCCGCTATGAAAATGGGAATGTAAATCTGGCTCAAGTTGGCGGATTTCGTGTTGGCTAATGCGTTGATAGCCTGTGCAGCCGGGCAACACAAATCCCAGTTCGCGTTCAAATTGCTCAAGCTCGCTGGCATCTTGCTGATGCGCGACAACAAGGCTGCCATTGTTATAAAACAGTGGAGTTGTAGTTGCAGGCAATTGCGCGAACCATGCCGGCCATTGTTGCAGTGCAAAAATGCCCATGCGATAGACATTTTCGTCGGACACAACCGCTTCGCTCAGTGGCGCGACCATGCCAGCCGCAGTGAATGCCGCCGCGCGATTGGTTTGTGGTATGTCGGGCGAAAAGCTGCCGGATTCAAACAGCGTGACTTGGATGCCCGCTTTTTGTAACTGCCAGGCGAGCAAACGCCCGAGCAAACCGGCACCGGCGATAGCAATTGTTGTGGGGAGCTTGTTGGTCACATTGCCTCGGGATTTTGAGGCGGAGGGCAAGGAATAGCCGCAGCTATAAGCACCTTGTTCCCTCCGCAGGTATTAGCCTGTTCAGGTTCTACGGGTTGGGCCGAGCCCATCTCAGCCCCCGTACAGTCATCGACTGCCAGGGCGCCCCGACAAGAAAGCGGTAATTATATACTGGCCACTTGGTATGTCTGCAATCATTCGTCTGCTATTTGGTAACCGACTCAACCCGGCAGATAAACTCTCCGTGCGCCACCCGTGTATTGACGGTCGTACCAGGAGTTACCTGATCGCTGCGGGTAATTACAGTTTTGGTTTGCGCATCGGTCACTAATGCATAACCGCGATCCAACGTATTCAACGGGCTTAAGGTATTCAACATGCGCGCTGCTTCACCAAGCGCCTGTTGTTTGCGCTCAATTAGTCGATATTGTGCCGTTTGCAAGCGTTGATGATATGCCGCGACCCGCTCATTCAGTTGCTGTAATCGCACTTGTGGATGATGCGCTTGCTGGCGAATCTCCAATTGGCGAATGCGATTTTTAAAGTCGTGCAACAAGTGTTTGATATGGTTCTTCAAGCGCAATTCGAGATTATCGAGCCGCTGCGATTGTTGCTCCAGTCGCTCACGCGGATGGCGCAAACGCTGACGCAAATTGTGTAAATGCCGTTGCCATTGCTGTAGTCGTCGGAGCATGGCCTCTTCGAGCAGCACTTCAAAGCCGATGAATTTGTCTAGCCAATCGTCACCATCCGGCACCAATAATTCAGCTGCGGCTGAGGGAGTGGGGGCGCGTAAATCGGCTACAAAATCGGCGATGGTGAAATCCACCTCATGACCAACGGCGCTGACGATGGGTAGGTCGCTGTTAAAAATGGCGCGGGCGACTATCTCCTCGTTAAATGACCAAAGGTCTTCCATTGAGCCGCCGCCGCGGGTGAGTAAGAGCACATCAAACAAACCAGCGCGATTGGCGAGATCTATGGCCTTAACGATTTGCGGCGCTGACTCTTTGCCTTGCACTGCTACTGGAATGACGGTTACCGGAATGCTGGGGAAGCGTCGCTCCAAAACACTCAAAACATCGTGAATTGCTGCACCGGTAGGTGAGGTGATAACGCCGATATGCTTGGGTAGGCCAGGTAGTTCTTTTTTATGAGCTTCGTTAAACAAGCCCTCTTGGGAGAGTTTGTGTTTGAGTTCATCGAATGCACGTTGCAAGGCACCGCTGCCGGCTTCTTCCATATGCTCGGCGATGATTTGGTAGTCGCCACGCCCTTCATACAGGCTAACGCGAGCACGCAGCAATACATGCTGGCCTTGTTG
>DATIDX010000289.1:0-31448 GCA_035456025.1 Cellvibrio sp.
CGGTAAAAAATGGACGCTGGTACCAGTTTGGCGCTTTGGACAGGTATCAATAATTTCCAGATCACTGGCTTTATCGCCGTTGGCAAAGCCCATCTGGTAAACATTGCCATCGCGCTTTACCGTGACAATTAATTTTTCTGACAGGGCATTAACAACCGACACACCCACACCGTGCAAACCACCTGAGAACTGGTAATTTTTATTGGAGAATTTACCGCCCGCATGGAGCGTACACAAAATCACTTCAACACCGGGTTTGCCCTGCTCGGGATGGATATCCACTGGCATACCGCGACCGTCATCAATAACAGTAATCGATTGGTCTTTATGCAATATAACATTGATAGTTTTGGCGTGACCGGCTAGTGCTTCATCCACCGAGTTGTCGATAATCTCTTGCGCAAGATGGTTCGGGCGCGTGGTTTCGGTGTACATGCCGGGGCGTTTTTTTACCGGGTCTAATCCCGTGAGTACTTCAATATCTTCTGCGGAATAATTAGCCATCTTATTTTCTTGTTACCGAATGTTTAAAAAAGGTAATGCAATCATCGAGAAAGCGCTCAAACCCCTGAAAGGAATGATCTCCACCCTCTTCTATTGTCTGTTTGCACGATTGGTATTTTTGCACGGCTTGCCGGTAATCCAGGGTTTCATCACCTGTCTGTACCAACAACCAATAATTTTGCAGACGCGTAACTGGCACATCGACTGCGATCACTTCGTCGATGTGATGCGCGTTCAAGCGGTAGCTATCATCCGTGTGATAACTTTTCAGGTCAACCTCTAAATAGGCCGGCATAAAATCCTGTGGGCGCACTGCTGGATTAATGAGCACAGCGCGTAAATCGTATTTCTCCGCCAACCATGTCGCCCAGAATCCGCCGAGCGAACTGCCCATTAAATAAATAGGCTCCGGTAAAAGGCTTTCAACAAGCGCCTCCAACAATCGCTGCGTGTCTGCGGGGTAAGGGGTTAGCTGGGGGCAGTGAAATTCAATGTCCGGGTAATGAGCCGCAAGCCATTGCATTGTTTGCTGTGCTTTGAAAGAGAGAGGCGAACTGAGAAAACCATGGATATACAGCATTGCAGCCATGGGCAATCAATAACCCGCTGACTTGTAATCGATCACGTATTGCTTGTTGGTCACACGCGCAACGCCGGTACTGAAAGTACCGTCATCATTCAACTCAAACCAGCGATAACCAGGCATCTGGGTATCTACGGTAAATTCATCACAGAGTGGCTTGAATTGCACGCAAGTCGAAGGTGTCGCCACCAGCATTACGTTGTTGCGCAGTTGTTGGAAATCTTGATGTACATGCCCCCAGACAATCGCCTTCACCTGCGGAAATTCATCAACCAACTGGAAAAAAGCGTCTGCATTGCGCACCACGTATTGGTCTATCCATTGGCTGCCTACCGCCACAGGCTGGTGGTGCAGGCTCACAATAACGTGCTTATCAGGATGACCTTTCAAGACATGCGCAAGAAAGTCCAGCTCACTTGCAGCGAGTTGACCATAAACCTGACCGGGAACACTGGAATCCAAAAGGACCAGTATCCAATTACCCAAAGCGACCAAGCGCCCTTGAATATCAAGGGAGTATTGCAGGGAGGCCATAATTTCCGCCGAGTCATGGTTACCGGCAAGCCAACTGAGCGGCTGGGGGAAATAACGGCGGATGGAATGGGCAAAACGACGGTAGCAGTCAACATGGCCCGCACTGGCTACATCACCCGTGCAGAGTAAATGATCAAAACGCGGCTCCGCCTGTTGGATAAGCTGCAGCACATCCTCTAGGCTCTGGTCGGTATTTAACCCCAAAAGGGTCTCGCTCTGCTGCGGTCCCAAATGGCAATCGGTTATCTGAATCAGACGCACTGGCGGCTCTCGTCCCTCGATAGTCGGTTCTAAAGCGATTAACAGACTAAATTCCACTGCTGATAGCGTGGACTTAAGTGTCAAAATGGATAAGTTTCAATCGCAACGATATACGCTAATCAGGGTTTACGCCACCCTGAAACTGAGGAAAAGCCCGCATTTGCGGCCAAGAAGTGTAAATTTTGTGAAGGGGTTAAGAATTGTATAAGGCGAGATTTAAAAATGTGGATTTAACCTTTACAGGAGCTGCAACCTCTCAAGCATGATCACAAAATGATCGCAACCAGATTTTTACTCAAAACAAAAAGTCGTATCCAGACTGTGACCGTGCTCAAGGCATACCTTTAACCACTCACCCAAAAAACGATTGAGCTGGTGTTTTTCATCGATTTGGTACATCGCCTGGTTGGGGTATTCATAACGCGGACGCAAGCGCTTGTGACCCTCCCATGCCAATACCTCGGCAAGCCGTGCATCGTGGTACATACGCAGGGTCAATTTGGGCATCGCCAACCAATTCGAAGTTTCCCCCATTGAAGTTCGGCTCAACTCCAAGGTCGTCGTGTAAGGTGAACGCTCTGTCACTTGCAACAAGTGCATCCATTGTTGTTGGCCGCGCGCCACCATAAAGCGAAACTCATTTTTTAAATCGGCAGGTTTAACTTGCGGGTTATTAGCGAATAATTTTGTCAAGCGCACATAGTTGGTCTCACACTCGGCCATCTGCAAAGGCAAATCCACTTTATAGCGTTCTTTATGAGTCGCGTAGGCAGGTTGGATTTTGGAGAGACGCAATGTGAACATAGGGACCTTAAAAATTCGCCGGTCAACAAGCAAATAAAAAAGTGGATATGCTGGATTTATCGGGCATTCGGTGTTGATTGGAACGCCCGTTAATGGAAGTGTTAGCCAGACTCGATATTAAGTCAATGGCCACAAAAAATTATTCATTAATGCTTAAATTGCAAAGGCGCGCTTTATTTAATTGCAGCCATTGCAAACAAATCAGCGCTGCCGCGTTGTTAAAAGCACCGCCTAACAATTCTGCAAAAACATCCTCAGCGGCTAAAACATGGACGCGAATATCTTCCCCCTCTTCAGGCAAACCGTAAATACCCCCAGCTTGACTTAAATCGCATAAACCACAAAATAAATGCAACTTCTCGTCACAGCCGCCCGGGCTAGATAAATAATTACAAATATATTCCATTGCGTACGGAGTGATATTTGCCTCCTCCAACAGTTCGCGGCGCGCTACATCTTCCGGGGATTCTCCTTCTTCTACCATTCCAGCGACCACTTCGTAACACCAAGGACCGTTTGGTTCATCGAGCGCGCCCACACGGAATTGCTCAACCATACCAACCAAATCAAGCTTGGGATCATAGAGCACTACGGCGACAGCTTCGCCGCGGACAAATAGCTCACGTCCTATTTCCTTGCCCCAACCGCCAGCAAATAATTTATGGCGAAGAAAAATTTTTTCTACGCGGAAAAAACGCTTGTACATTTCTTCACGACGAATAATTTCTACGTCCGTGCGGGTAAATTCCGGTTTTTTAATCATAGCTTCTTATTGTTAAGGTTTATTGTCAGTGTGTTGTGTCCCATGCTCCCGGAGGAGCATGGGGTTGGCAATTAGACTTTATGGTAAATCTCTGCCCCTTTCGCCAAAAACTCTTTGGATTTTTGTTTCATTTCCGCTTCAACATCGATCATTTTTATTACGTCATGATCGCTGATCACTGAAACATCTGTGCCGTTTTTAGCAGCGTAGTCGCGCACTTCCTGGGTGATTTTCATGGAACAGAATTTTGGGCCGCACATGGAACAGAAATGCGCAACTTTTGCTGAATCTTTTGGCAGGGTTTCATCGTGATAGGAGCGCGCGGTATCGGGATCGAGCCCCAGGTTAAACTGGTCCTCCCAGCGAAACTCAAAACGTGCCTTGGATAGTGCATTGTCACGCAATTGTGCACCGGGATGGCCTTTTGCCAAATCGGCGGCGTGAGCCGCAATTTTGTAAGTAATGATGCCTTCTTTTACATCATCTTTATTAGGTAAGCCCAAATGCTCTTTGGGGGTTACGTAACAGAGCATAGCGCAACCGTACCAACCAATCATGGCCGCACCAATACCGGAGGTGATGTGATCGTAACCCGGTGCAATGTCCGTCGTTAATGGGCCAAGTGTATAGAAAGGTGCTTCGTCACACACTTCCAATTGCTTTTCCATATTTTCCTTGATCATGTGCATAGGCACGTGACCAGGACCTTCAATCATCACTTGCACATCGTGCTTCCAGGCAATTTTGGTTAACTCGCCGAGAGTTTCCAGCTCACCAAATTGAGCTTCATCGTTAGCATCTGCGATTGAACCAGGACGCAAACCATCACCCAATGAGAAACTCACATCGTAAGCCTTCATAATTTCGCAAATTTCTTCGAAGTGGGTGTAGAGAAAATTTTCTTTATGATGCGCAAGGCACCACTTGGCCATAATCGAACCACCGCGCGACACAATTCCCGTCACACGCTTGGCCGTGAGCGGTACATAGCGCAACAAAACGCCGGCGTGAATCGTAAAATAATCCACTCCTTGTTCAGCTTGCTCGATCAGAGTGTCGCGGAAAATTTCCCAAGTTAGATTTTCCGCAACACCGTCTACTTTTTCCAGCGCCTGATAAATGGGCACTGTGCCAATAGGGACATGAGAGTTGCGAATAATCCACTCGCGGGTTTCATGGATATTTTTGCCGGTAGACAAATCCATTACAGTATCGGCGCCCCAACGCGCACCCCAGGTGAGTTTCTCCACCTCTTCTTCAATCGATGAACCCAAAGCCGAGTTACCAATGTTGCCATTAATTTTCACGAGAAAATTGCGGCCGATAATCATTGGCTCCAATTCCGGGTGATTGATGTTAGCAGGGATAATCGCACGGCCACGAGCCACTTCATCGCGCACGAATTCCGCAGTAATTTCTTCGGGAATACTTGCCCCAAAGCTCATGCCTTGGTGTTGCTGATTAAGCACACCTAATTCGCGCGCTTGTGCCAATGCCATATTTTCGCGGATGGCGATGTATTCCATTTCCGGTGTGATGATGCCTTTTTTGGCGTAGTGCATTTGCGATACATTCATGCCGGATTTGGCGCGGCGCGGTTTGCGTGTGAGGTTAAAACGCAGGTGTGCCAATTTCGGATCATTCAAACGCGCGTTGGTAAACTCCGAATGGCTGTCCTCCAATATTTCTGTGTCATTGCGCTCTTCAATCCAAGCGCTACGCACATCGCCCAAACCAGTGCGCAGATCAATTTTTACGTTTGGATCGGTATATGGACCGGAGGTGTCGTACACACGCACCGGTGGATTTTTTTCACCGCCAAAATCTGTGGGCGTGTCAGCAAGAGTAATTTCACGCATAGGTACACGAATATCCGCGCGCGAACCTTGTACATAAATTTTTTGTGAGCCGGTAAAAGGTTGGACCGAGGCTTTATCAACTTCGGCGGTTTGGCTGAGAATTTTATCTACGCTGGTATTCATAAATTGACCTCAATAAAAAGCATAAAAGTGGTGAACTGGCCCCGCGCCCTGTCCTACTTGTAATTTCTCCGAATGAAGGAGAGCGTGGTGTAAATATTCTTTTGCTTGTTTGACTGACTCATTGAGCGATAATTTTTTAGCCAATCCAGCAGCGATTGCCGATGCCAATGTACAACCTGTTCCATGAGTATTTTTTGTTGCTAAGCGCGGCGCAGGAAAAGCACTGACGCCTGTCGCGGTAACTAATAAATCTGTCGCACTATCACCGTCGGTGTGGCCGCCTTTCATCAACACGGCGCGAGCCCCTAACCGCAATAACTTTTCGCCCTGCACCTGCATTTGCTCCAAATTGGTTGCCATAGAGGTATTTAGCAGGACAGCAGCTTCATGGAGGTTGGGAGTAATAAGAGTAGCGAGTGGCATTAATTTTTCGATCAGGGTCAGGATTGCATCCTCGGCTAAAAGCCGGTCGCCACTGGTCGCCACCATTACCGGATCGAGAACAAAAGGGATCTGCGGATAAGGAGTTAAAGAATCGGCGACCGCTGCGATAATATCGGCGGTTGCCAACATTCCACTTTTAATCGCCCCAACATCTATGTCACTCAGTACCGAATGGATTTGCTGCTGCACAAAGGCTGGCGCTATGGGTAACACGCCCTGCACACCAAGCGTATTTTGTGCAGTCAGTGATGCTATTGCACTGCAACCAAACACCCCTAGCGCGGAAAAGGTTTTTAAATCTGCCTGGATACCGGCGCCACCGCCGCTATCACTACCGGCAATAGTCAGGGCAATCGGAGTCACTATTGATGAGGTCATTCATTTTCCGCTGCGATAATAAAGGACGCGGAAAGAGAGGGATGCCAAAGGCACAATCGAAGCTCTCGTTCCCTACGCCGGTACTAACCGGATCAGGTCGGCGGGTATATCTCAGCCTTATCGCCCAAATGATGGACAAAAAGCACCCCGACAAGAAAACCGGCAGTCTATTGGAGTTGCACAGGAGAGTAAAGCAATCCGATTGGGTAGAGTTATTGGCGGGAGGCTGATACCGAACCACAGACGGGATTGATTGCAGCCTGGACTCGGTCTTCCTTCGTTACATACCCTGACATTTTTAGGTGACCTGAATCTATATTATGTCGACCCGTGTCTAATTAACTGAACGCTGGCAGGGTGCAGCAATAAAGGCATGGAATTATCCACGCTGGGAATTTGCACATTGGTATAGATAGGTAAACCTGGAGTGAAGCTTACATTTGTAACTTCACGCCAGTGTCGGCGCGTTTTACCCTTTTTAACTGGTGAACTTCCGCGCACTTCTCGACCCAACGGCAGCAAGCGGCTACACTCCACGCCAATCGCGCACACGTACCGGCCTAGTAGGCCAACAAACATCAAGCGGGTTACATACTTGATGTTGAACTGGAATTCTCAACTCTGGACCTCGGAACCCCCTATGAAAAAGACCAAGCTTTACCTGCTCGTCAGCCTGTTTTCTCTCGCCCCTTTTACTGCCAGCGCCAACAGCCTGTTTGATGTGTACGAGCTGGCATTGAAGAACGATGCCCAATTAAAAGCCGATGAAGCCAAATATGACGCTGGCCAAGCCAATAAGACCATCGCCCGCGCCGGTTTATTACCGCAAGTCAATGCCGCCGCGCAATTTACTAACAACAATGAAGACACAGTTAACAACCTCAATAATGGCAATACCTTTATCACTGACCGCGACCGTAAGGGTTGGGAGATTTCCTTACAGCAACCACTGTTCAACATGTCCGCCTGGTACAGCTATAAACAAGGCGTGAAATTAAGCGATCAGGCCGAAGCACAATTCGGTGCTGACCAGCAGAGTTTGATCGTGCGTACGGCGGAAGCTTACTTCAATGTACTCCGCACGATTGAAACCCTGGAAGCGACCATTGCAGAGGAAAAAGCGTTAGAGAAGCAACTGGAGCAGACCAAACAGCGTTTTGAGGTGGGTCTAACCGCCATTACGGATGTCCACGAAGCCCAGGCTGCATTCGATAACGCGCGCGCTGGCACATTGGAAGCGCGTGGTAATTTAGGTATCGCTTACGAGGCGCTCGAGGTATTGACCGGCAAGCCGGAAGATAAGGTCGCGCCGCTGTCAGATAAATTCCCGGTAGTCTCCCCGGTTCCAGCGAATCGCGCCGACTGGGTAGAGTTCTCGCTCAAAAATAACTACAACCTGAAAGCCGCAAAGCTGGCCGCTGATGCCTCCTTGCAAAATGCCAAGGCTAACAAGTCCAACCATTTACCAACCCTGGGTGCAACCCTCGGTTATTCTGACTATGACCTCGAAGGGCTCAGTGTTGGTGAAGATCAGGACATTACTACTGATGGTAGCTCGGTGAATTTGCGCCTTGACGTCCCTATTTACAGCGGGGGCGCCACTTCCGGCCGCAGCCGCCAAGCCTATGCGCTCTACACTCAAAACCAGGAAATTTACAACAGCACCCAGCGTAACGTTATCCAGGGTGCCCGCGCATTACACCTCTCGGTAGAAACCGATGTGGCCAGTGTGCAGGCGCGCAAGCAAGCAATTGTGTCGGGCCAATCAGCATTGGAGGCGACTCAATCTGGCTACGAAGTAGGTACACGCAATCTGGTAGAAGTATTGATCGCCCAGCGTAACCTCTACCAGGCGCGTCGCGACTACTCAGATGCCCTGTTTGATTATGTGATCGACACCATCAAATTGCGTGAAGTGGCCGGCATGCTAACTCCTGCCGATGTGCAGGAAATTGATAAATGGTTGCTCGACGATGCATTGGTTAACCGTAGTCAATACGAGTTGCAATGATTGTTAATGGTTTACGAAAAATGCCGGGCTAGTCCCGGCATTTTTATTTGGAAAACTTAAATATAGCTCTCACACTATTGTTTACTGGGAAACAAATTGCTCACTAATAAAAAAAATACGTTTTTTAAATTAGCACTGACACACGAATCATCAAAATAGCGATTAGGGATTCACAAAAATTTTATTTGTCACATAAATCAATTTTATTGGTTGAAAAATAACCTTATAGTTGCCTCCGCTTTTCGCCGTATCAAGAGCGTTAAATAACAATAAATAGTCTGCCCTTATTTCTCTGGAAAGCTGTAACTCCCTGAATTTAGCGGGCGTCTTTATTCGGTCAATCCGTTCATTTATCCCAATAACTGACGAGATTGAAATCATGTTGAAAAAAGTCCTTATCACTACTGCTTTACTCGGTTGCGCTGCAAGCGCATTTTCTGCCTCTAACCGCCCTGATGGGTATGTCACTATCTGTAAGGTGGGACAAACGTGTTCGGTAAGTGGCTCAACCAACGTTGCCTTTGGCGCATCAGGAAAGTTTGTATATAAAATCCTGAGCGGCAGTTTTTCTTGTTCCGTTGCAACTTTTGGCTCAGATCCCATTCCATCGAAATCTGTGAAGGAATGTTCTATTCCATCATCTGGCTCAGGTGGCACCACATCCTCATCAGCATCAACTTCCTCTTCGGGTGGAGGCAGCACTAGTAGCAGTGGCGGCGGCGGTGGCGGTGGCGGTATTACCGGGGCGACTTGTACGCCTAATGGTTCAGTCACTGTAAGCTCAACTATCAGAATTAGCAGCGGAACTTATGATGGCGGCTGTAAAGTATTTAATGCTACCAGTGCATTAGGTGATGGCAGCCAGAAAGAAGGGCAAAAACCGGTGTTCATCGTTGAGGGCGGCGCTACCTTGAAGAATGTTATTTTGGGTAGCAATGCTGCAGATGGTATCCACTTCTACGGCAGTGCAACCATTGACAATATCCGCTGGACTAATGTTGGTGAAGATGCAATGACCGTTAAGGAATCAGGCACCATTAATATTAAAAACATTTCCGCGTTTGAAGGTAGCGATAAATTCTTCCAAGTGAATGCGGCATCCACTATCACTATCAATAATTGCGTTGTGGATAAAATGGGTAAATTCCTGCGTCAGAATGGCGGCACTACTTTCGCTGTGAATGTATCAGCAAGCAATTGCCAGATCTCAAACATGGGTGAAGGCATTTTCCGCACCGATAGCCCTAACAGCACCGCAAGAATTACCAACAGCCGCCTCCGCAACGCGGGAGACATCTGTATTGGCAAGTGGAAAAGCTGCACCAGCTCAGGTATCACCAATTATTAATTTGGAAAGTTCCTGAATTAAACCTGGCAACAAAAAAGAGGCCGGATTATTTTTAATCCGGCCTTTTATTTTTAGAGGAAGGAATTTATAAGCCCGAGCGTTTTATCCAAGGCTCCGCGATTTTCCATCGCAACACGCAACGCATTTTCTCCCTTACATTTTCGCAACTCAGGATTGCGTAACAAATTATGAAGATGCTGCGTTAACTCATCAGAATTATGCACAACATCCAGCGCGTCTGCAGCTTTAAGTAAATGCGATACCTCAGCAAAATTAAACAGATGTTCCCCGCTCAATAACGGTAAGCCCCAGGCGGCTGGTTCGATAAAATTGTGTCCGCCGTTAGCGACCAGGCTGCCACCGACAAAAGCAATATCGCTGGCGCCAAAGAGCAGCATTAATTCACCCATAGTGTCGCCCAATAAAATATCCACCTGCGCAGATACTTCATTCCGGCTGCGCCGCGCAGTGATAAATCCGCGCGTTTCACACAACTGAGCAACACGCTCAAATCGCTCGGGGTGGCGCGGTACCAGTATCAACATAAACTGTTTGGCAGTTTTGTCCAACAGCGCGCGCACCTTAGTGAAACTATCGAGAATAATTTCGTCCTCACCCTGATGCGTGCTTGCCGCAATCCAGATAATTCGTTCATCTTCCCTAATACACTCTTGCTTCAACTGCGCGGCGCGCTGGCGCAAATCATCCGTCAATGACAAATCAAATTTGATGTTGCCGGTAACGCGAACTTTGGCCTCTGGCAGACCCAGTTGCACAAAACGATCTGCATCTTTTGCGTTTTGGATTAATGCCATGTGCAAGTTGTTCAACATGGGAGCAGTCAATGCAGAGAAGCGAGCATAACCACGCGCCGATTTTTCAGACAGGCGTCCATTAATCAATACTGAAGGAATGTTATTTTGTGCGCAGGCCGCCAAGGTGTTGGGCCAAAGCTCTGTCTCCATTACCAGATAAAGCGAAGGTTTAGTGCGCTTTAGAAATCGTCCTAGCGCGTCCGGCAGATCGTAAGGAGCATATACATGGAACACCGAGTCACCCAAGGTTGCGCGAACCCGCTCCGATCCGGTCGGAGTAGTTGTGGTAATTACCAATTGCAGAGACTCATCGGCCTGCAGCCGGCGAATCAACGGCAGAGCAGCCAGAAACTCACCGACCGACACCGTGTGCAACCACACCACTTTTTTGGTGGTGACCAATCGCGGAAAAAAACCGAACCGCTCTGCCCAGCGTTTTGCATAGGCGGGCGCCGCGATTGATCGCCACAGCAACCGCAGCAGGATTAACGGCAGCAGTGCGTAAAAAAACAGGGTGTAAACAAAGCGCATATGAATCATCTGATAAGCGGGAAATTGGAAATGCAGGATAGCAAATCCATTACACAGGAGGACAGGCCAGTTAAACAGAGGTTTAACCCAGTGGGCAAATATCGTATAAAGTGGTGTGAGCTTAGCGCCAAATCCAAAACGAACACATTTAAAAAAAGGGATCTATGTACGTACCAAAATCCAATGAGGAAAATAATCTCCCCACTCTTCATGCATTAATCCGCGCACGACCATTAGGCACCTGGGCCGCGATAGCTGAGGGAGAAATTGAAGTGAATCATATCCCGTTTGTCATCAAGGAAGAGCGCGGAGAGTTTGGAGCGCTTGTCTGCCATGTGGCCAAGGCAAATCCAATCTGGAAAACATTCTCGCAAACAAACAACTCGGTAATCACCTTCCATGGCGACCAGGCCTATATTTCGCCTTCCTGGTATCCGAGCAAACATGAAAATGGCAAAGCTGTACCTACCTGGAATTATTGTGTGGTGCATGCTTATGGTGTGCCGCAACTAATTCATGACCCACAAGCGCTACTTGCCCATTTGAATGAACTAACTGATTTTCATGAGTCAGGGCAAGCATTGCCGTGGAAAGTTAGCGACGCCCCGGCGGATTTTATGGAAAGGTTGTACGGCGCAATTGTGGGCATTGAAATACCCATCAAGAAAATTGTTGGCAAATGGAAGCTGGGGCAAAGCAGATCGGAAGCGGACAAGCTCGGGACAATCGCCGGGTTAAAATCTGGCGGGAGTGCGCAGCAGCATGGTCTGGCGAATGAGTTACTCAAAACATTGACTTTATAAATATGCAAAGTGGCAGCAAGCACCACTTTGCAATCAATCAGGTCTACAAGTTATTGCGCTACCGGCACCAATTGAACGCGCGGTGGACTTCCCAATTTGATATCCCCGCGCACGCGATAATCCGGTGAAGCATCGCGCATCTTTTGGTAGATCCAGCGCCCTTCTACATCCGTACGCGCAATAATCATCGCCAGACTATTAGTGGCTTTTAACTTTTGTACGATTTCCGTTAGCGTGGCGATGATTTGTGGATCGTCTTTACCGAGCAGGCTGGCATCCAACAAAAACTCGTTGGAACCACCGCGATAAGGCTCAACCGGCGGAGCAGATTTAATCTGCTCTGTAAGACCCGCAGCCACTTCCTTAATCAGTAAATTTTCCGGATCGACTATACGTGCGTTATTTAGCATCGTTGTGGCCTGAGCGTAATTGCCACGCGCCGCTGCCTGACGAGCGAGGTCAACATAACGCATGACGATTCCCTGTAAACCACCGCGCGCGCGATCACTTTTAGGATCGAGCTTGAGCGCTGCACGGAAATAATCGTAGGCATTATCATTAGCCGGTGTGAGCAGCTGATTGTGGGCCAGTGTGTATTCGCCGTTGAGGATCAGCAATTTCACCGCTTGCGACTCCTGATGCACCGGCGGCTTGGGTTGCACCACGGGCGCAGGTGGCGAAGCGGGTTGCTTTTTCGGATACATCTGGCACGCGCACAGCCCACAAACCATGACAATCAACAGGCATTTACCTACATAACTAACCATAAACCGTTTCTCTCGAACAAAAAACGTGAAGAAATACAAATTCCTTCACAGAAGCAAAATGGATTGACCCGGCATCAGGAAATAAAATGGGCATCGAGTAGAATGATGCTCATTGCCGGTTGTCTACAAGGCCGCGTATGTTACTGTAAGTCGCGTCAACGGGCACCTGACCCGCACTCGACATCCAATTTTAAAAACAGGAAACCTCTCACACCATGCATAAGTTGCATCAGCCAGCGCGGAGCTTTTTGTATCCATTCAGCGTAAAAATTCTCTTACTGCTAAGCCTGTTGCTGGTACAAACCAGCTCTGCTGAGGACCTGCTTACTAAAAAGGATGACCCCTTCGCCAAAAGCAGTAATACGCTCAACACCAGCGTATTGGGCGTACAAGATGAATTTTTGCCGGTCGCTGAGGCATTCAAGCCCAGCTACACAATTGACCAAGGCAAGCTGGTACTGCAATGGCAAATCGCCGACGGCTACTACTTATATGAAGAGCGGTTTAAGTTCCGCCCCGATGAAGGTATCCAAATCGCCCCTACTTACACGCCAGGAAAGATGAAGTATGACGAACTTTTCGAGCGCGAAACTATGGTGCATTACCACTCGGTATCTGTGAGTTTTGATTTGGCGGGCATCACCAGCCCGTTCAATATAAAAGTCGAATATCAAGGCTGCGCAGATGCAGGCCTGTGTTATCCACCGCAAAAAATAGCGCTCGCGGTTGACCCTGCCAGCGCAGCAGTTACCGAACAGGTAGCGGCCGCACCCGCCACCACCACTCCCGCACCACCTACTCCCGAGACCTCGCCCGCAGCACCTGATTCCGGGTGGATACTCCAGGCGATTGTGTTTGCGCTCCTGGGTGGCGTTATCCTCAATCTGATGCCCTGTGTATTCCCGGTGCTCTCTATAAAGGTGATGAGCCTGGCGGCGGCAGATCGCACACGCCTTACTATTCACGGCTGGGCTTATACCCTAGGGATAGTGGCATGTTTTGTCGGTTTTGCGATTGCATTATTGGTCGCCCGCAAAGGCGGAGAAGCCATAGGCTGGGGCTTCCAATTGCAGTCACCAGGACTCATAGCTGCATTGGCGTATTTATTTTTCGTGATGGGTTTGAGTATGTCAGGCCTGATCAATTTTGGCAGTGGCTTGATGGGCATCGGTCAAAACCTGACCCAAAAATCCGGGCTGAGCGGTTCCTTTTTTACCGGTGTATTAGCTGCTGTAGTCGCCAGCCCCTGCACCGCTCCCTTCATGGGCGCCGCCTTGGGTTTTGCCCTGACCCAACCTGCAATTGCTTGTATTGCTGTGTTTGCCGCTTTGGGCTTCGGCATGGCTTTTCCGTTACTACTGCTGTGCTATTTACCTGCGCTGGCTGCACGCCTACCAAAACCCGGCGTATGGATGGATAACCTCAAACAATTTCTCGCCTTCCCTCTCTACTTAAGCGCGATATGGCTGCTCTGGGTGTTCGGACGCCAGACAGGTGTCAGCGGTATGGCCGCGCTTTGCGCTGGAGCTGTTGCCATCGCATTTGGTTGCTGGTTATTAGGGCGCGAAGCACGCGGGGTCTGGCAGGTATTGCGCCGGATCAGCATTATCGCGAGCTGGATACTGGCTATCGCTCTGGTGTGGCAAGCAAGCGGAAGCCGAACTGACAAGATAGCTTCAGATCGCTGGCAAACCTACAACCCCGAATTAGTGAAATCACTGCGCGCTGAAGGTCGGCCTGTTTTTATCAACCTAACCGCCGATTGGTGCCTCACGTGCCTCGCCAATGAGCGGATCGCCCTACATACCACAGCTGTCGAACAACTATTCGACGAATTAGATGTGGCCACTATTAAGGGCGACTGGACAAACACTGACCCAAAAATCACTGCGCTCTTGCAGGAGTACGGTCGTAGCGGCGTGCCTTTGTACCTTTGGTTTCCCGCCAACCATCAGGGCAAAGCCATCATCCTGCCGCAATTATTGACCCAAGATACATTGCTCAGCACCTTAAAACAAAGAAATACCCCCTAGATCGCTACAATTCGGCGAGGATAGAGCCAATTTAGCGAAAATTAACGCAACTTCCCGCATCATGCCGCTAACGTGAGGGCAAGATGCAGCTATAATCCAACAAAAGTGCTATTTCACCTCCTTTTTTTAATCCTTGGATGAATAACTTCTGCAATCGTGCAGGCATTTTCTGCCATCTAAACAAAATTTCGGCGCTAACGTGGACACAACCTGCTTTTTGCGGCAAACTCCTTCAAAATTAAAATCCCGGCAGGCTGAAATTTGATCGACATGAGCAATTTGCAGCATAAAACCAGAAAATCACCGCAGGATCGCAGTTAATGGCAACCATTTTGGTATTACATGGCCCCAATCTCAATTTACTGGGGCTACGCGAACCAGGCATCTATGGTGCCACCACTCTTGACGACATTAACCGCACACTGACTCAAACTGCTGTGGCAGCAGGTCACCACTTGCAGACACTGCAAAGCAACGCTGAATACGAATTGATTGACCGCATTCACGATGCGCGCAAAGAAGGGGTGGACTTCATCCTTATCAACCCGGCCGCCTTTACCCACACTAGCGTGGCGCTGCGCGATGCACTCTTGGGTGTCGCCATTCCGTTCATTGAAGTACACCTATCTAACGTTCACAAACGCGAAGCCTTTCGTCACCACTCCTACTTTTCAGATGTCGCCCAAGGCGTCATCTGCGGTTTCGGCGCTGCCAGTTATGAATTGGCACTGCAAGCCGCCTTTAAATTGATTCATTCAAGCTGATTTACATTACTGATTTATTAATTTGGCCGTTAAGCCATCACCAACCACAACAAACCTTGTTGCAAAGAGGACACTATGGATATTCGCAAAATTAAAAAACTGATCGAGTTGTTGGAAGAATCCAACATCGGCGAACTGGAAATCAAAGAAGGCGAAGAATCTGTTCGTATCGCACGTAACAGCGGCACCACCCAATATTTCAGCGCTCCTGCGCCAGCCGGCTACGCGGCACCTGTGGCACCGGCAGCCGCTCCCGCCCAAGCTGTGGCTCCCGCTGCACCTGCGGCCGCGCCCGCTGCGGCACCGGCAGCATCTGGCCATGTAGTCAAATCTCCAATGGTCGGCACTTTCTACCGCTCCCCAAGTCCGGGCTCTCCGATGTTCATTGAAGTGGGCAAACAAGTAAAAGTCGGCGACGTTATCTGCATCATTGAAGCAATGAAAATGATGAACCAAATCGAAGCCGATAAAGCCGGCGTGATCGAATCCATCCTGGTTGAAGATGGAAATCCGGTAGAGTTCGACCAACCTCTAGTGACTATTGTTTAATCATCTATTGCGGTTGCCGGAAGCGGCAATCCAAGCGCTAATCGCTGAGGAACTGGTTTATGTTCGATAAAATTTTGATTGCCAATCGTGGCGAAATTGCACTGCGAATACTGCGTGCCTGTAAAGAATTGGGCATCAAAACTGTCGCCGTCCACTCGCAAGTCGACCGCGATTTGAAGCACGTGCGCCTCGCCGATGAATCGGTATGCATTGGCCCTAACCCATCCCCCAAAAGCTACTTGAATGTGCCGGCCATTATCGCCGCAATGGAAATTACCGATGCCCAGGCAGTCCACCCGGGTTACGGCTTTCTCGCCGAGAACGCGGATTTTGCCGAGCGCGTGCAAAAAAGTGGCTTCACCTTCATTGGTCCGGATCCAGCAGTTATCCGCATGATGGGCGATAAGGTTGAAGCCATCAAAGCAATGAAAAAGGCGGGTGTTCCAACAGTACCCGGCTCTGACGGCCCAGTGCCGGAAGATGAGGACGAGTGCAAGAAAGTCGCCAAGCGTATCGGTTACCCGGTAATCATCAAAGCTGCCGCCGGTGGCGGTGGCCGCGGTATGCGCGTGGTGCACAATGAAGAGTCGCTTATCGGCTCTATCCAAATCACTCAAGGCGAGGCCAAGGCTGCCTTTGGTGATGGCACTGTCTACATGGAAAAATTCCTGCAGAACCCTCGCCACGTGGAAGTGCAGATAATGTCCGATGGCCAAGGCCATGCTATCCATTTAGGCGACCGCGATTGCTCCTTGCAACGCCGCCACCAGAAAGTATTGGAAGAGGCGCCCGCTCCGGGCATCCCACAAGAAGTGCGCGAAGCAACTTACGCAGCCTGCGTTAAAGCCTGTATCGATATCGGCTACAAAGGTGCTGGCACCTTCGAATTTTTGTACGAAGACGGCCGCTTTTACTTTATCGAGATGAACACCCGCATCCAGGTAGAGCATCCAGTCTCGGAAATGGTGACCGGGATTGACTTGATCAAAGAGCAAATCCGCGTCTGCTCCGGCTTGCCGCTGTCCTTCAAGCAATCTGACGTGGTCATTCGCGGCCACTCTTTTGAATGCCGGATCAACGCCGAAGACCCGAAAACCTTTATGCCCTGCCCTGGTTTGGTAAAAGGTTTCCACGCCCCAGGTGGACTGGGCGTACGCGTCGATTCGCATCTGTATAATGGCTATACAGTACCGCCTAATTACGATTCAATGATCGCCAAAATTATTACCTTTGGCGACACGCGCGAAATCGCCTTGAACCGTATGCGTAACGCACTGGATGAAACCATCGTGGATGGCATTCGCACCAATATTCCCCTACAACAAATGCTGGTACGCGACCCAGGGTTCCGTAAGGGGGGAGTGAATATCCACTACCTGGAAAAGAAACTGGCTGAGTAAGCCAGGCAATTGATCAAAGGGCGCGATTTATCGCGCCCTTTTACATTCTCCATCTCAATAGCACTGACAAATAAGCAGAACTCCTATGCCTTGGCTGCAACTTAAGATCATCACCACCCGCCGCTACGCCGAATCCCTCGAAGACTCGCTGCTGGCTTGCGGTGCCGCTTCAGTTACCCTGCAAGACAACGCCGACCAACCAATCCTCGAACCCGGCCTGGGGGAAACCCCTCTGTGGGACAGCGTCAGGATAACCGGTCTGTTTGATGCCGAAATTGATACAACCAAAACCATCGCTATCGCCCAGCGCCGCTTTGGCAACCCCCTGCCGGAGCATTATTGGGAACAATTGGAAGATAAGGATTGGGAACGCGAGTGGATGAGCAACTATCACGCTATCCGCTGCGGCGAACGACTGTGGATTTGCCCAAGCTGGCAAGAACCGCCCGAGCCGGAAAAAGTGAATCTGATGCTCGACCCCGGTCTGGCATTTGGCACCGGGACACACCCCACCACATTCTTATGTATGCAGTGGATCGACCAGCAGGATTTTAGCGGACTTGAAGTCGTAGATTACGGCTGCGGCTCTGGCATCCTTGGAATCGCCACCCTGCTGCTCGGGGCAAAAAAAGTGATTGGGGTAGACATAGATCCACAAGCCTTGTTAGCGACAACCGAAAATGCCCGGCGCAATCAATTACCAGACGATGTAATGCCGGTGTATTTGCCGCCAAACTGCCCTAAAGTACAGGTGGACGTAATGCTCGCCAACATCCTGGCTGGCCCCTTGGCGGAGCTGGCACCAGCATTGACCGCCATGACGAAGATCGGGGGCAAACTTTGCTTATCGGGAATTTTGGCGGTACAAGCAAAGTCGGTAATTGCCGCCTACGAACCCTGGTTCACCTTCGACCCTATCGCCGAGCAAGATGAATGGGTGCGCCTGACGGCGACAAAGGTGAGCTAGTTGGCATTGCCGATGGAGAATACATCGACCGGTTGTCGCTGGAATTTACCGTACGTCTCCCTATAGTTACACTGCCAGATCTCGATGACAAATGTACCCGGGCCATAAAGCCCATGCGTTAAGAGCAAACAGACCATGACCGCTGCTAGCAACCAAATCATCACCCGTTGTCCCAAATGCGGGACTGCATTCCGCGTGACACCAAGCCAACTGCAATCGGCTAAGGGGGCAGTTCGCTGTGGTTCCTGTTTGCATGTGTTTAAAGCGCAAGAATATGCGGTTGAACCCGCCTCATCTAAAACTACACCGACAGCAGCTGTAGTTAATGAAGCAGTAACAACCACCGAAAAAGCAACAACTGTAGGGGATCTGACATTGGCCAAGCCTGCGGCTGTAAAAACCCAGGTAAAGCCATCGCAAATCAGCGCTCCTGTGGTACAGCCAGCCAATAAACCCGCAACACCAACGGCGGCCACTATCCTCAGTAGCATAAAGCCGCTCACTGTCGATGTACCACCACCCGCTGCCGCAAAGCCGGCGGTAAAACCGGCAACTCCACCAGTCAAGAAACCCGTCGTGCGCACAATTGACAAGTCATCCTTGAGCCAAGCGGATGACATCTTAATCAGCGATGACATGGAAGACAGCCAAGCGGAAGCCAAGAGCTACGATTTCGATGGTTTCGTCGATATAGATACAACACCCAAATCCGATGTAACACTCTTTGAGCGCAAAATCCGCAATAAAGATGATGAAGATGAGCCGCTCCACAGCGCGGATGAATCCTGGGCGGAAATGTTGATCGATGATGAAGACGACACTCCCAAGTTGGGCATTGCCAAGCCTAAAACCGAAGAGCAATTGGCCGACGACGAGTTATTAGCAAGCGGCTCTTTCAACACAGGACCGGTGGTGTCTGCTGCACCACCGTCAACCCCGACTACGCCGGGTCTGATGTTTAGCTTGATCAGCGAAAAAGAGGATGAACCCGGGGAAAAACCGACCGAAGATTTTATCCTCAGCGATGAATTGGCAAATATCCCCAGCAATCAAGGTTTTAACCATAAGAGTGCAATAACCGAGCTAGACCCCAATCTCTTTGAAACGCCTGATGACAATGTCACTGACAATAGCGATGACCAGTCGTCTAAACGTCAGGTAAAAGCGCAACCCAAAATTCGCGCCTATGATGGTTCGCGCGCTGCGTTGTTGATGAATATTATTCCAGCACCGATTGAGTTCAATGCCAAACGCATGCGCCGCTGGTACCAGCGCAAACTCTGGCCGACCCTCAGTGTTATCACCCTGATTGCCTTGATCATCCAGGTTGGCTGGTTCAAGTTTGACTACTTCAGCCGCGTTGAGCCCTACCGCACCGGCTATCTGTTCCTGTGCCCCTACCTTGGGTGCCAGGTGCCAACACTGGTTGATACCAGTCGCATAGTGGCCTCCAACCTGGTGGTGCGCGAGCATCCTGATACCCAGGGCGCGCTCGCGGTGGACGTGATGATTATCAACGGCGCGCCTTTCGAACAACCCTTCCCGGACCTGGTATTGGTATTTACCAATATCGATGAAAAACAGGTCGCATCGCGCCGCTTTACACCCAAGGATTATTTAGGTGGTGAGTTAGTGGGGCGGGAGTTGATGCCACAAAACCAGAAAATCCATATCACCCTGGATTTGGTAGATCCAGGCGCCGAAGCAGTGAACTACCATATCTATATTCCGCGCTAAAATTACGGGCGAGACTTGGATACAACAACACGGGACTGACTGCTTCCCTGCATAGACGCGGAACGCAACATGGAACCCAGATTTATCGGCAACAGCGTTTTGGTAAGCTCCAGGTTTAGGTGCCACCTTCACCTGCGCGGGCTATTGATCCTTCAATTATTGTTAGCGGGGTTGCCTAGCGCGCTCAGCGCGCAGACTCCCAGCCAGCCACCTCTAGTCATCACCCACAAACTCCCCGAACTCAACAGCAATGAGCGAATATTGCATGAAGTGGAAGTATTACAACTAGCGCTTGATAAAACGGTTCCTGCTTTCGGCCCTTACGAACTGCGCGGCATTCCGCCCATGAACCGTGCGCGCACCCTCGCAGCATTAAGCCACAACGCCTATCCAAATCTCATATTGCAAATGAGCTATGAGGACGAACTGACCGACCAGGCAAAACTCGCTTACATCCCCTTCCCTCTCGACCGGGGTGCACTCAGTTACCGTATTTGTTTTATGCGGGATGCGTTTAAAGCCAACGCAGCCAGTATCACTAGCCTTGAGCAGCTACAGAAGTACCATTTGGGGGTGGGGATCGGTTGGGCTGATGGCAAAATCCTGCGCCATAACGGCGTGCAAGTAGTTGAATCCGGCACGGTGGTGAGCCTCTTCCGTATGACCAAAGCTGGCAGGATCGATTTGTTCTGTCGCGGGCCATTGGAATTTTTCTACGAACAACAGGACCCCAGCAGCCTCAAGTTAACCAGTGACGATAAACTGGCACTCTACTATCCGCTGCCGAAATTTTTCTTCGCCCATAAAGACAGCCAGGCCGCGCTTGATCGAGTTCAAAAAGGACTGGAGCTTGCTTATAAGGATGGCTCGTTCAACCAGCTCTGGCGCAAACGCCATATCAAAGCGATTGAGCGCGCCCAGTTAAATCGCCGCAACCTGATTAAATTAGAAAACCCGCTTATCCAACATTTACCGCACGACTACGAAACCTACCTATACAACCCGATCGATCCATAAGCCCTCGTTGACCTGCCCCAATTCATATTTTTTTGCAACCTAAAACAACTAAAAAAGCCGTTTTTATCGCTCAAAAAAACGCCGTTTTTTACGCTTTTTGCGTTCCCAACCCCTGCCCAAACGGGTATCATGGCGACCCTTTTACGCAGGGCACCCCAAGCCTGAAATGGCACGGGTTTACCCAGTTGAACCGGCACCCTCGGCGCAACCGCAACTACAACGATTCAGCCACTACAAGCCAGTCACGTGTTTACTATCGGTTCCTATTGCATCGACAGCCAGGTCATTCTTGCACCCATGGCAGGTGTTACTGACCGCCCCTTTCGACAATTGTGTCGTTCACTGGGTGCAGGCTTGGTTATATCCGAGATGCTCACTGCCGATTCCACGCTCTGGAGTAGCCGCAAAAGCAGTCTGCGGATGGATCACACCGGCGAGGCCGAACCGATTGCCGTGCAGATTGCTGGCGGTGATCCTGAGATGATGGCTGAGGCCGCGCGCATCAACGCGGCCAACGGCGCTCAAATTATTGATATCAATATGGGTTGCCCCGCAAAAAAAGTATGTAAAAAAGCAGCCGGTTCTGCGCTGCTAAAAGATGAGCAGTTGGTAACAGAGATATTGCAGGCAGTAGTAAATTCGGTGGACATTCCTGTCACCCTGAAATTTCGTACTGGCTGGAGCACTGAAGAACGCAATGCAGTGCGTATCGCACGCATCGCAGAGGATGCGGGCATACAAGCCCTCGCACTTCATGGCCGTACTCGCGCTGACGCCTTTCTGGGCGAAGCTGAGTACGACACCATCGCCAGTGTGGTCAATGCGGTGAAAATTCCCGTATTTGCTAACGGCGATGTAGATTCGCCGCACAAAGCCAAAGCCGTGTTGGATTACACGGGAGCCGCAGCGGTAATGATTGGACGAGCCGCTCAGGGCCGCCCTTGGATCTTCCGGGAAATTGCGCATTACCTGCGTACCGGTGAGCAATTACCCGAACCGTCTCTGATCGAAATCAGGGATATTTTATGTACCCATCTGTGTGAGCTATACCGTTTTTATGGTGAGTTTATGGGCCCGCGTATCGCTCGCAAACATGCGAGTTGGTATTTGCAAACGGTTCCTGGCAGCGAAGCTTTTCGCAAAACCTTTAACGCTATAGATAACGCAGAAGAACAACAAACCAGCATTCAAAATTTCTTTGAACAGCTGCTTACGAAAGAGGAAAAAGCCGCATGAACACCGCAACTTTCTTTGCTGAATCAACTCCAGCACAAGCTGCAAGCCAAAACCAACCAGTACAAGCTCAATCGCTGCGCGGCTGCGTAGAGCAGGCAATGGAAAACTATTTCAAGCATCTCGATGGCCAGGACGTAAGCAATGTTTACGAAATGGTTCAAGCTGAAGTAGAAGCGCCTATGCTTGAAATTGTATTGAAATATACTCGTCACAACCAAACCCGCGCTGCTCAGGTATTGGGCTTGAACCGTGGCACACTGCGTAAAAAATTGAAGCAATACGGCCTGCTGTAATTTCTCCAGCGCCGCATGGCAACCAAAAAGGGGTGGTAATTTATTTCCACCCCTTTTGCTTTTTAATAGTTTGAATTTTTCACTTACATGGGAACTGCGTATGTCTAACACTTCCGATCTTGTTGCGGTAAAACGCGCGTTAATCAGCGTGTCTGATAAAACTGGCATAGTCGAATTTGCCCAAGCCCTGCACGCCCAAGGCGTAGAAATTTTATCAACCGGTGGCACCTTTAAACTGCTCACCGACAACAAGATCCCTGCGATTGAAGTCTCTGACTACACCGGCTTCCCGGAAATGATGGACGGCCGCGTGAAAACCCTGCACCCGAAAGTACACGGTGGCATTTTGGGTCGTCGCGGTATTGATGAAGGCATAATGTCGCAACACGGTATCAGCGCTATCGACATGGTTGTGGTAAACCTTTATCCGTTTGAAAAAACCGTTGCTAACAAAGATTGCTCATTGGAAGATGCGGTAGAAAATATTGATATCGGCGGCCCTACTATGGTTCGCGCCGCGGCAAAAAACCACGCCCATGTAAACATCGTGGTTAACGCATCTGACTACGCAAATATTCTGGCAGAACTCAAAGCCAACAACGGCAGCACCTCGCTGAAAACCCGTTTTGATTTAGCGATCAAAGCCTACGAACACACCGCCGCTTACGATGGCGCCATCGCCAATTATTTTGGTCGCTTGGTAGAAGGCGGCAGCGCTGATTTCCCACGCACCTTTAATACCCAATTTATCAAAGCACAAGAAATGCGCTACGGTGAAAACCCGCATCAAAAAGCCGCTTTCTATGTTGAAAAAAATCCACAGGAAGTCGGCGTAGCTTCTGCAAAACAATTGCAGGGTAAAGAGCTGTCTTACAATAATGTCGCCGATACCGATGCCGCATTGGAAACCGTAAAATCCTTCAGCGAACCGGCGTGCGTTATTGTTAAACACGCAAACCCATGCGGTGTTGCGGTAGCAGAATCGATTAAACACGCCTACGACCTGGCCTACTCTACCGATAGCGAATCTGCCTTCGGCGGCATCATTGCGTTCAACCGCGAACTCGATGCTGAAACCGCTAAAGCGATTGTTGAGCGCCAATTCGTCGAAGTAATCATTGCGCCGAGCGTTTCCGCAGAAGCGATAGAAATTGTAAAAGCAAAACAAAATGTGCGCCTGCTGGCTACTGGCGAGTGGAGCACCGTTCGCGTTAAAGGGTTGGATTACAAACGCGTCAACGGCGGCCTGCTGGTACAAGATCGCGACGATGGCATCATCACCGAAAGCGATTTGAAAATCGTCACCAAACGCGCACCAACAGCTGAAGAAATCAAAGATTTATTGTTCGCCTGGAAAGTCGCCAAATTTGTAAAATCTAACGCGATCATTTATGCAAAACACCAGCACACGATCGGTGTAGGTGCAGGCCAAATGAGCCGCGTAAATTCCGCGCGTATCGCAGCAATCAAAGCTGAACATGCTGGTTTGCAAGTGGCCGGTTCAGTCATGGCTTCCGACGCCTTCTTCCCGTTCCGCGATGGTATCGATAACGCGGCGAAAGTCGGTATTGCTGCAGTGATCCAACCCGGCGGCTCAATGCGCGATGCAGAAGTTATCGCCGCTGCCGATGAGCACGGTATGGCGATGGTGTTTACCGGTATGCGTCATTTCCGTCATTAATTGGAATCGTTAATTTCGTAGGTTGGGCAGCAATGCCCAACAGAGTGGTCGCAAAATTAATTGGTGTTGGGCATCGCTGCCCAACCTACGTAAACGACTCAAAAAGATATTATTTTTATGAACGTATTAATTATTGGCAGCGGTGGGCGCGAACATGCGCTCGCGTGGAAAGCCGCACAGAGCGCGCAAGTAGAAAAAGTATTTGTTGCTCCGGGTAATGCTGGCACGGCGCTGGAAGCACACATCGAAAACATTGCTATCGATGTGTTGAACTTTGAAGCCCTGGCAAACTTTGCCGAGCAAAACAATGTTGGCTTGACGATTGTTGGTCCAGAAGTTCCACTAGTCGCGGGTGTGGTGAATTATTTCCAATCGCGCAACTTATTGTGCTTTGGCCCAAGCAAAGGTGCTGCGCAGCTTGAGGGCTCGAAAGCCTTCACTAAAGACTTTCTTGCGCGCCACAAAATCCCGACCGCTGATTATCAAAACTTTATCGAAGTTGAACCTGCACTCGCTTACTTGCGTGAAAAAGGTGCGCCGATTGTTATAAAAGCCGATGGCCTTGCTGCCGGTAAAGGCGTAATTGTTGCCGAGACGTTGCAACAAGCTGAAGATGCTGTGCGCGATATGCTGTCAGGCAACGCTTTTGGTGATGCCGGTTGCCGCGTGGTAATTGAAGAATTCCTCGCTGGTGAAGAGGCCAGTTTTATTGTAATGGTGGATGGTAAAAATGTGCTGCCAATGGCGACCAGTCAGGACCATAAACGCGTAGGCGATGGCGATACTGGCCCAAATACTGGCGGCATGGGCGCCTACTCTCCGGCACCGGTAGTAACGCAAGCTGTTCATGACCGAGTGATGAAAGAAATTATTTATCCAACCGTGAATGGCATGGCGGCGGAAGGGAATACCTACGTTGGCTTTTTATATGCGGGTTTGATGATTGATGCAGCTGGTAATTCCAAGGTGATCGAATACAACTGCCGTTTTGGTGATCCTGAAACCCAACCGATTATGTTGCGCTTGCAATCGGATTTGGTTGAGCTGTGCCTCACTGCGCTCAAAGGTGATTTGGATAAAACCACTGCGGAATGGGACTCACGCGCATCTGTTGGTGTAGTTCTCGCCGCTGGCGGCTATCCAGACGCCTACGATAAAGGCGACATTATCTCCGGTTTGCCAACTTCCGAAGTAGCAGGCGAAAAAGTTTTCCATGCTGGCACTTCAGCAAAAGAAGGCAACACTGTGACCAATGGCGGCCGCGTACTCTGCGCAACTGCGTTGGGTAACACTGTGTTGGAAGCGCAGCAACGCGCTTATCAACTCGCTAAAAAAATTAGCTGGAAAGGTATGTTCTATCGCAATGATATTGCCTACCGCGCAGTTGCTCGCGAGCAGTGATAGTTGCGCCAGCGATTTGCGCTGGCGCCAATTCCCCAAGACCACTGCACCACCGGAAGGTTCCTCCTTCTACTGAGCATTTGCGTTTTACCGCACATACGCCCCCTTGTTTTGCAGCCTACACTTTAAGTGAACTCGTTGAGAAGCTTGCAAAGCCCAAGGGGGACTTATGATCGTTAACACACACACGGCACAACCATTAAAAATAACATTCTCCAAAAGCAAAAAGTTATTTCCATCAGCGGCCTTATTATTTTCAATAGCACTAGTGCCACCTCTGACATTTGCGGCCTCCTTTCAAATACTGGAGCAAAGTCCCGCACAGATGGGAAAAGCATTTGCGGGTACCGCATCCGATGTTACCGATGCCAGCAGCGTATTTTTCAATCCCGCCGGAATTGTTGAGTTGGATCGCCCGACATTTACCCTTGGCGGCAACGCTATATTCACGCGCTCAACGTTTGACGACACCAATTCGAACACCAATGGCATCGAGGGCAAGACTGATGAAACGGGTTATGTGCCTAATATCTATTATGTGCATCCAGTATCAGATCAATTTTCTTTTGGTGTAGGAGTGAATGCACCTTACGGTTTGGCCAGTAAGTACAATGACGATTGGAATGGCCGCTACCTTGCCACTCACAGCGAACTAGAAGTCGTGAACATCAATGCTGTTGCTGCGTTTGTGCTTAGCGATAATCTGTCATTGGGCTTGGGCATCAATTACCAGCGCGCCGACGTCATCTTGGAAAGCCAGTTCGACTCAACCCTCGGCATTAGCCCCTTGCCCACGACTGACAGCAGCGCCAAAATCCAGGGCGACGATGATGGTTTTGCGGCTGACGTAAGTTTTTATTATGCGCCAAGCGAAAGCACTAAATTAGGTTTGGTCTGGCGGCAAGGGGGAGAGTTTGACCTTGAAGGCGATGCCAGCTTTTCGCGGCATGCGTCCTGCAACCTCGGCGCCGGCTTCCCTACAGGCGCTCCACCAGCGCCTACTACCGGCACTATCTGCGCACTATCGCTGGGGGCAGCTGCGGGTGATGTAACAGCACCATTAGAGTTACCGGACACCATCACCCTCAGTGGATCACAACAGCTGAATGACTACTGGTGGGTACACGCCGATGTTGCATGGACGGAATGGAGCAGCATCCAGACAATTGATGTGGTCAACACCGAAAACGACCTCACCATTGACACGCTGGAACTGAATTACTCTGACACCATGCGCTATGCGCTTGGCTTTACACATGAATCCAATTCGCCTTTCACATGGCGTTTTGGTATTGCATTTGATGAGGCACCACAGACAGATCCTGCACTCGTTAATCCGCGTATCCCCGATCAAGATCGCATCTGGTTTAGTGCAGGATTCAATTATGAGTTTTCACCTGATACCACACTTGACGTTGCCTACAGCTACATCAAAGTAGATGAAGCAAGCATCAACAATACTGATCCACAAACCGGTCACCATGTGGAAGGAACTTTCGACGCAAATGTAAATATCGTTGGGGTGCAGGCCAATTTCAGGTTCTGATGAGTCCTCGTCGGCAATCCAACAGATAAAATAAAAACCCGCTACTCAGCGGGTTTTTATGTTGCATTTTGTGCCCAAGCGCTATAGTGATGCACACCTATTCAATTGTTGCTCACCACTTATGATCGCCACCTTAATTAGCCATCCGGATTGTCATAATCACCGCATGCCAGCTGGCCACCCCGAGTGCCCCGAGCGCATTGACGCAATTGCAAACCAATTGTTGGCGAATGGCATAGACTCACTTTTATATCAACCTGAAGCTCCCGCCGCTACCGACGAACAGTTGCTGCGTGTTCACACTCGCGAGCATTTGCAAAACATTATTAATGCCATTCCAAAGACGGGAACCCATTTTTATGCCGAGGATGTGTATTTTTCCGCTGGCACCTATACCGCAGCCCGTTATGCAGCCGGCGCCGCCGTACTCGGCGTCGATATGGTAATGCGCGGTGAAACCGATGCTGTATTTTGCAATGTGCGCCCACCGGGCCACCATGCTGAACGCTCACGGGCGATGGGTTTTTGTATTTTCAATAATATTGCCGTGGCTGCTGCGCACGCATTGGAATGCTACGGACTGGAACGTGTCGCCATAGTCGATTTTGATGTCCACCACGGCAATGGCACCCAGGATATTTTTTTAAACGACCCGCGTGTTTTATTCTGCTCCAGCTTCCAATATCCGTTTTATCCACACACCAATATTGATGATGTACCTGCGCATATCATTAACACACCCTTGCCAGCGACCTGCCGCAGCGAGGGCTTCCGCAATGCAATCAGTGAACAATGGTTTCCCGCATTGGAAAAATTCAAACCGCAACTGATTTTAGTTTCCGCAGGATTTGATGCCTATATTGATGACGAGATGTCGTCGATCAGTTTGGTGGAGCAGGATTATTTCTGGATCACGCAGAAATTGCGCGCATTAATGGATAACAGCAGAAGCCTGACGCCAGAGCAGCAGTGCAAAGGCATAATCTCCAGTTTGGAGGGGGGCTACGATTTATTGGGTCTGGGTCGCTGTGCAGTCGCGCATATCAAAGCCTTGGCAAAACTGTAATGCCAGATGCCAACGCTGTTTTCACAGCGTTAGGTTCATGTCAATCAAACCATCATCGCGATTAAATTTCACGGTAAAGCCTAGCTTGCGCGCTAAATTGGCCATGCCGGAATTTTCTAACATAGTACAACCGGTAAGTTGTTGTGTACCTTGGCTGCGGCAATAATCAATCATTTTTTGCAGTAAGCGAGCCCCCAAGCCAATCCCTTTTAATTCGCTGCGCACTGCGATAGCAAATTCTGCTTGAGTGTTGTCTGGATCTATCTGCACACGTACAACTCCCAGAATTTCTTCTTGTTGCTGACTATTATTCGCCACCGCAACAAACGCCATTTCACGCGCATAATCAATCTGCGTCAGACGTGCCATTTGCTCGTGGGAAAATTGCGGCAGCTCGGCAAAATAACGCTTGTATCTATCCTCTTTACTCTGTGAGTTATCAAACGCCTGCAAATTTAATTCATCTTCGGGGCGAATTGGGCGCAGTAGAATCGTGCGTTCATCGCGCAAAATAAATGACTCTTCCAATTCTTTAGGGTAGGGGCGGATCGCCAGTAATGGCGCTGTTTTTTCAGTGCTGATTTCTATGCTCGCATCCAGCACCCGAATATCCTCACCCGCTACTAGTACCGGGTTGATCAACAAATTGTGCAGCGAAGGATTGTCTATCACTATCTGGCTAATTTGGGTCAGCAGCAAACAAAGCGCAGGCATATCAAGTGGGATATATAATTCGCGCTCGCGAATTTTTCCTTCAGCAATTGCCTGGATTACCATGTAACGGGCCAACGCCATATTGAGCGGCGGCAGCGCGACTACCGCGTTGCGCTGGATGCTCCAATGACTCGCGGCTTCGCCTAATAAAATTACCGGACCGAACACCGGATCTATAAACACCTGGATGCGCAATGGATGTGCACCTTTGCGCTGCAAGCTGTTAGCTGCTATCGAGTCAGTTTCGACAAAAAAATTAATTCCGTAATCATTCAGTATCCTAACTATTTCGCTGCGAGTTAACTGGGTGCGATTTTCATCGAGCGCTTGCGCAATAATGCCCTGTGCCTTTTGCGGCTGATAGGGAACTCTATCGCTAATAGATTCAGGAGTTTCAGATAATAACTTTTGATTGCGCCTGTATTGCACCATGTGCATAAACGCACCGACCGCGCCTTCCGGGGTGCGAAATGAGGCAATACTCGCCTCCGCAAATCGCAGCCGAGCATTTTGCGCTGCATCTTCGCCCATCCAATTAGCGAATATGTTTGGCTTGCGTCCCGTATAGTTTTTATAGGTATTGATCACCGCATCGGCGTAGATTTCTCCGGGCGTTAACGCCGAAGGCGCCTGCATAATCAAAATATTATCGACGCTGCTGCTCTGCAATAAAACCTGTAAGACATCCCGATATGTATCAGGCGGGGCATCGCCCAATAAATTAATTGGATTGCTGGCACGACCACCGGAGTGAATGAGCGGCTGTAATTTTTCCACGACCGCTTGATTCAGCGTCGCCAGGCGACCACCGCGCTGCAGCAGCGCGTCCATCGCCATAGCACTTGGCCCATTGCCATTGGCGACAATTACCAACTGCTCACTGTAAATAGGTTTGCCATTGGCAAGGGTTTCCACTGCGGCAAGCAATTCGCGCATGTCTTCAACACGCAGCATGCCCGCGCGACGAAAAGCGGCATCGTACACCGCATCACTACCAATTTTTTCAGCTGGCAGACGCGAGGTAAGCGCGCTGGTTTCAGAATAGATTCCTGCTTTAATGACAAGCAATGGCTTGTTGAAAGATGCTGCGCGCGCGGCTGACATAAACGCGCGGCCGTCGTGGATCGCATCTATGTACAACAATATCGCCGAGGTTTTTGCGTCGCGTCCGAGGTAATCGAGCAATTCATCAAAATCGATATCGACACCTTCGCCGAGAGAAATGAATTGCGAAAAACCGATGCGCCGGCGGCGCGCCCAATCCAATAAGGTTACGCACACCGCCGATGATTGCGAGACTACCGCGATTTTTCCCGGCATAGCGTTAATATGTGCGTAGCTTGCATTCAAACCCAAGTCAGGAATGATAATTCCCAGCGAATCAGGGCCAAGAATTCGCACCCCCCACTCTTTGGCAATAGCGAGCATTTGCTCCTGCAAATTAGTGCCTTGCGCGGTAAATAAATTATCCAGACCTGCGGCAATCACAATTGCGTTGCGCGTGCCTTTCCTACCCAACTGCAAAATAATTGCCGGCACCCGTGTTGCGCGTGTGCAGATAATCGCGAGATCAGGAACTATGGGCAGTTCTTCAATCGAGCGATAGGCCAACACACCGTTGACCGATTTGTAATGCGGCGTGACAGGCATGATCGGCCCATCAAATTGGCCTTGCAATAAATTACGCATCACCGCATTGCCCGGTCGGTTAGGCTGATTGGACGCGCCTATGACCGCGATTGACTGGGGTTTTAGTAATTGCTCAACGCTTTTCACTGTCATTGATTAACCACCACCGGCATTTCCGCCTAATAACTTTTTAACTTACAAATCCTCATCGTCATCGTCCATTTTTTGCAAACTCAATTCACCAAAACTTGTAGGTGGGACTTTTGGTTGAGAGTTAGCCTGGGCTTGGGTCTGAATTGCCTCAACAACAGACTCTGCTTTAGGAGTGGCAACACCATCAGTGGCCAGTTTTATCCGTAAGCGTAAATTATTGGGCGAATCCGCATTGGCGATGGCATCATCAAAACTGACCTTGCCTGCCATATACAATTTGAAAATAGCGCCATCAAACGTTTGCATGCCAAGATTTTCGGATTTTTCCATAATCTCTTTAATTTCAGTGAGCCGGCTTTTTAAAATTAGCTCCTGAATGGTTTTAGTGCCGAGTAAAACCTCCACCGCTGCGCAGCGTTTACCGTCAACCGTGGGCAACAATCGCTGCGACACAAAAGCGCGCAAATTTTGCGAAAGTCCCATCAGTAATTGCGGACGTCGCTCTTCCGGAAATAAATTGATAATTCGCTCCAATGCTTGATTGGAGTTATTTGCATGCAGCGTCGATATCGCCAAATGCCCGGTCTCTGCAAATTCCAATGCATGCTCCATAGTTTCACGGTCGCGGATTTCTCCGATAAGAATCACATCCGGCGCCTGACGCAGGGTATTTTTCAGCGCGGCTTTGTAGCTGCGGGTATCCACCCCTACTTCACGTTGATTGATCACACTGC
>DATIDX010000290.1:0-31030 GCA_035456025.1 Cellvibrio sp.
TAACCCAGCGCGGCGCGGTCGTTGGGGAAGTAATTTGCCCCGCTGTTTTGCGGCTGGCTGCCGTTGCTGAATGGGCACCCTGCCGCCGCACCATCGCGTTGGTAATGATTGACCGGACAGCGCGGTGCATTCACCGGCAACTGGTTATGGTTCACGCCTACGCGGTAGCGATGCGCATCTTGGTAGGCAAGCAAACGCGCTTGCAGCATCTTGTCGGGCGAAGCACCAGTACCGGGAACCAGGTTGCTGGGCGCAAACGCGGATTGCTCGGTCTCGGCGAAATAATTTTGCACATTGCGATTTAATTCGAGCTGACCGATTTCTACCAGCGGGAAATCCTTGTGCGGCCAGACTTTAGTCAAATCAAAGGGGTTTAGATGGTAAGTCTCGGCCTGAGCTTCGGTCATAATCTGGATTTTCACCGTCCAACTTGGAAAATCCTGATTTTTAATGGCTTCAACCAAATCTTTTTGTGCACCGAAGGGCGGCATGTTGGCCGCTTGAGCGTCAGTCAGGGTCTTAATCCCTTGATTGCTTTTAAAGTGCCACTTCACCCAATAGCGCTCGCCCTTGCCATTCCACAAACTCAAGGTGTGGGAACCAAATCCGTGCATGTGACGGTAGGACAAGGGAATACCCCGATCCGACATGAGGATAGTCATCTGGTGTAGTGATTGCGGATGGTTAGCCCAGAACTCATAGGCGGAGGCGGGATTGGGCAAATTGGTCTGCGGGTCTTTCTTTTGCGAGTGGATAAAATCCGGAAACTTGATCGGATCATTCAGAAAGAACACCGGCGTATTGTTGCCGACAACATCGTAGTTGCCTTGGCGGGTGTAAAACTTCACCGCAAAACCGCGCGGGTCGCGCGCGTAGTCACTGGAATCCTGGCCACCGCCTACAGTGGAAAAACGCAGGAATACTTCGGTTTTATCGCCGACCTTTTGCAAAAAATCGGCGATGGTGTATTCGCTAAGGCTTTTGGTTAAGGTGAAGTGACCGTAGGCTCCCGTCCCACGCGCATGCACAACGCGTTCAGGAATGCGCTCGCGGTTAAAGTGCGCCAGCTTTTCAAAGAGGTAGTGGTTATCAAAGGTTAATGGGCCACGCGGGCCAATGCTAATGCTATTGTTGTCGTCTGCTACCGGTGCGCCGGCAGAGGTGGTCAAATCAATGTTGCTCATAGCTGTATCCGTCCGTTTGTAGTTAACACTCACGTTAAGTTCAAGCACATGCTAGGCGATGATTTTAAATATAAAAAATCAATTATAAATATTGATCCAATAGTTTTAAATGCTCCTATTTTCTAACCTTAAGGTAAAGCAGCCCATAAAAATCATGGTTATGAATCCCATCAGCAGCTAAACTAGAAATATGAATAGATAATGATTAGGGTGCCATCGCACAAAGTGTGGCAGCTCATTAATCCTAGACCACGATCCTGACGCAGCAAAAATCTTATGAGTATTAGCGAATCCGTTGTCGGCGTTATCCTCGCCGGCGGTTTAGCTCGCCGCATGGGTGGCGGCGATAAATGTTTGCTGCCTTTGGCTGGCAAAACCTTGCTGCAACGGACTATTGATCGCGCCCAACCACAAGTCAGCTCACTTTTGTTAAATGCGAATGGCAATAGCTTACGCTTTGCCCGCTCTCGCTTACCTGTGATTCCCGACATCTATGCCGACAACCGCGGCCCTTTAGCGGGAATACACGCCGGCTTGCGCTGGATGCAAGCCGATAATCCGGATACCGAATGGCTTGCCAGCTTTGCCTCGGACACCCCGTTTTTCCCCACTGATTTGGTCGCGAATCTGTTTAATGTCGCAACCTCACAACACGCCCAGCTGGCAATCGCCACATCTAACTCCCGGAAACATCCGATTTTTGCGCTTTGGCATGCATCGCTTATCGGAAAGATTGAACAACAGCTGGAGACAGGCGAAATACCCCGCTTGCAAGATTGGATAAAACAACAAAAAGTTGTCGAAGTGGAGTTCAACGCGGAAGGCTATGACCCATTCTTCAATATTAATGCGCCACAAGACCTCTACGCCGCTGAATCTTTGGTCAACCTTGTAAAATAGTATTTGATCCCCTGCGAATCGCAGGGATAACGCCAAACTGTTATGCTCCCTACAAAATTTCAAAAGGAGCTCATAATGCTTTGGCGTTCACTGTGTATGCTGCAGTTTTACATCTTGTTGGTGATTTATACCTACCTTGGCATTACCCCCCATCCAGAAAACTCCGTGCCGGTATTTAACGATTTGCTAATGCATTTTGCCGGGTACACAGTTGCAGCAATTTCTATCAGTTTTGCCCGCCCAACCTGGGCACTTTGGCATCGAGCAGCATTTCTGATTATTTATTCAGTTGCGATTGAAATTGCCCAACACTTCAATCCACCCCGCACTTTTAGCGGAGCGGATATAGTGGCAAATAGTTGCGGCGTATTACTGGGGTTAGCAGCGATAGTGCTTTTACTAAAATATGTTCCACTATTTGCAAAATTGCTGTACTGGAAAACAAGCAAACAACAAAAATTTGTAAATGAATCGAATTGAATTAGGGATGATGCTATGGGGAGATTTTTATTTTTACTATTGAGCACGCTGGCCGTATCTACCGCGCATTTCACCAACGCAGAAAATATCACTGCACCAAGAGCTAACGCCAATGCATTGGTTGCAGCAGCACTGTCACAAACCAAAACCGCAGTTACCTATAATAGAGCTTATTTTAAAATCGCTTACCCTATGGGTGATGTGCCCTCGCAGTATGGTGTCTGCACCGATGTTGTTATTCGTGCGTACCGTAAACTGGGCGTGGATTTGCAGCAACTAGTACATGATGATATGCGCGCAAACTTTTCTCTCTATCCAGCACAAAAACAATGGGGGCAGACAAAGACGGATACCAATATCGATCATCGCCGGGTTCCCAATCTGCAAACCTTTTTTACCCGTCACGGCAAAAAATTATCTGTTTCAAACGCCGCAGAGAACTATCAGGCAGGGGATCTAGTCACCTGGACGTTACCTGGCAATTTGCCGCACATTGGCATTGTGACGGACAAACGCTCGGCGGATGACCAGCGACCATTAATTGTTCACAATATTGGCGAAGGTCCCCAGCTGGAAGATATGCTTTTTGACTACACCATCAGTGGGCATTATCGCTACGCGTTATTTTGAATTGCCGATCTAAAAACTGCGCGACAATATCTGTTGAAGGCTGCAACCAGGGCTCAAACAACCAAAAGGAGTGGGGAGAATCCGGAATTTTAGCAATCTGATATGGAATCCCCAGCAGCTTCATTTTTTCCGTCATTTCTTTATATCCCAGACTAAACCGCTCCTGAGCGCTGATTAAAAATAACATTGGTGGTGTATTTTTATTGACATAAAATAGCGGCGATGCCTCATGCCACAGCTCCGTTTTTTCACTGTATCGCCCACCAAACCAGGCGCCTGCTGAAGATGGGTTTTTGCGCGGATCATCCTCGTAGAAGCGCGCCGCTTCCGAGGTAAAATCTGATAGTCCATCGATATTAATAATTGCTTGAACCTCACTGGAAATATCCGATCTGTCTATTTGCGGATCAAATTTTTCCAATCCATTGGTCACACCAACGAGGCTTGCAATTTGCCCTCCAGCAGAGCCTCCACCCACTGCGATTTGATTGGGATTGATTCCGTATTTTTTAGCATGTTTGCGCATCCAGCGAATGGCTGCTTTTACATCATGAATTGCAGCGGGGTACTGTGCCTCAGGCGACAGGCGATAACTTATAGTTGCTGCCACGTAACCGCGCTCTGCCATACCAATTGCCATAGGAGTAAAGTTTGTGCGAAATCCCGCGCGCCAACCTCCGCCGTGAACAAACACAATGCCCGGCTTTCGTTTCAATAAATGGGATTTTGGAAGATAAAGATCCAACTGCAACGCCCGCTTGCCGTAGCGAACATAGATGATGTTTTTAATTTCTTGTACAGACTCTGGGACAGCATCACTGGCAATATGAATAAAAGGATACTGGCCCGCCAGTTTCTGGTAAGTAGTTTCGGGGGTATAAGTATTGGTTGGATCATCGAACCCGGTAATAGAGTGGCATCCAAGCAAAACCGCCAACGCAAGTATTAAAATAAAACGCACAAGATTTTCAGTAAGTACCATCGTTGTACCACTCAGCAAGGAAAATAAAATAACCGAATAGGTGCAGAATATTTTTTTAGGCTAAAGGGTGGAACCGCAAAGCAAAAAGGTAGAAACAAAAAGGGCCAGCGACAGCTGACCCTTTCTTACACGACTGCAATACATTAATTACAACAGCAGACGTCTAACATCGGCGACAACCGCAGTCAGGTAAGTAAAGAAACGACCCGCGTCAGCACCGTTAATTGCACGGTGATCGTAAGACAACGACAACGGCAACATATTACGTGGAATAAACTCCTTACCATTCCACACAGGTTTCATTTGCGCACGGCTTACACCGAGAATCGCAACTTCTGGCGCGTTAACGATTGGAGTAAAGCCATTACCACCAGAAGCACCAAGACTTGAAATGGTAAAACATCCACCCTGCATATCCGCAGGCAACAATTTGCCATCGCGTGCTTTTTTGGCGATTGCATTGATCTCGTCAGTCAATTCCCACAAGCCTTTTTTATCCACATTGCGGATAACCGGAACCATCAAACCGTTAGGAGTATCAACTGCGATACCAATGTGCACATATTTCTTCTGCACGATACTTTCGCCGTCGTGATGCAACGATACGTTAAAGCTTGGCTCAGCAACCAAAGCCGCCGCACAGGCTTTCATAATGAACGGCAGTGGAGTCAATTTGCTGCCGCGCTTTTCCGCTTCAGCTTTCAGACCATTACGAAAAGCTTCCAGATCAGTGATGTCCGCATCGTCCCATTGGGTAACATGCGGTACATTCAACCAGTTGCGGGTCATATTATCCGCAGTGATTTTTTTCACTTTGCTCATTTTGATGGTTTCGATTTCACCAAACTTGGAGAAATCTACCGCCGGAACGCGCGGAATACCTGAACCACCACCGAGTGGTGCGCCAGATTGGGCAGCAACAACTATAGGTTTAACGTAAGAGCGCACGTCATCTTTCAATAGGCGACCACGTGGGCCAGTGCCAGACACTTTGCCCATATCAACACCGAGTTGACGAGCCAACTTGCGCACAGCGGGGCCAGCATAAACATCGCCAGTTTGTGCAACATCAGCCACTGGAGCTGAGGCTGCTTTTGGTGCTTCCGCTTTAGGAGCTGGAGCAGCCGCAGCTGGAGCAATGTCTGCTTTTGCAGGTGCTGCTACAGGGGCAGCAACGGCAGCGTCGCCGGTTGTGGCCAAAAGACCAATTACAGAACCTTGGGAAAGTTTATCGCCAACTTTTACCGCAAGGCTCACAATTTTACCCGCTGCCTCAGCGGGAATTTCCATAGAGGCTTTATCAGTTTCGAGCACAATCAAAGAATCGCCAGCGGCAACTTCATCGCCCACTTTGACGGAAATTTCAATAACTTCTACACCCTCGGCGCCGCCGATATCCGGTACTACCATTTGTACTTCAGCAGCCGTTGCTACTGCAGGTGCTGGAGCAGGAGCTGGCGTCGGAGCAGGAACAGGAGCCGCAGCTTGCGGTGCAGGGGCAGCAGCAGCTGCACCTTCAGCCTCTACTTCCAACAATATAGCGTCTTGCGACACCTTATCGCCCAGATTCACTTTAATAGCGACAACCTTGCCTGCTTTATCGGCCGGGATTTCCATTGAAGCTTTGTCGGTTTCAAGCACGACTATCGAATCCCCTTCCGCGATTACATCGCCCACTTTTACCGAGATTTCAATAACTTCAACGCCTTCTGCGCCGCCAATATCAGGCACTTTAATAGTTTGAATTGCCACTGTAGTTCCTCGCTAATCGGTTATTTCTACATTTGATAAATGTTTTGGACGGATACAAACAACATCGCCCTCTTTGTGAGAGGGCGACGGTTTTTATACGCTCATTGGATCCGCTTTTTCCGGATCAATGCCAAACTTCTTGATGGCTTTGGCAACCACATCAGCTTTAATCTTGCCTTGGTCTGCCAAAGATTTGAGTGCAGCAATTACCACAAAGTAACGGTTTACTTCGAAGAAATGGCGCAACTGGGTACGGGTATCACTGCGACCAAAACCTTCAGTCCCCAATACTGTGTAAGAACCCGGGATAAAGGCACGCAATTGTTCTGAATAGGTTTTCAGGTTGTCGGTAGAGATGATGAATGGACCTTCGCTCGCCTCAAGTACCTGGGTGACATAAGGTTTGCGTGGTGTAGCAGTCGGATTCAACAGGTTCCAACGGGCTGCGCGCTGACCATCGCGTGTCAGTTCGTTCACACTGGTCACACTCCACACATCGGCTTCAACGTCGAAGTCCTTACGCAGGATTTCAGCGGCAAAACGCACTTCACGCAGTATTGTACCTGCACCCATCAATTGAACACGGTTTTTGGCTTTGCCAGTACCTTTCTCCAATTGGTAAATTCCTTTGATAATGCCCTCTTCAGAACCTTCGGGCATTTCCGGATGCTGGTAGTTTTCATTCATCAAAGAGATGTAATAAAACACATTCTCTTTGTCTTGATACATGCGCTTAATACCATCCTGAATAATGACTGCCAGTTCATACGCATAAGTCGGATCGTAGGTGCGGCAGTTAGGGATGGTGTTAGCCATAACATGGCTATGACCATCCTGATGTTGCAAGCCTTCGCCATTCAAAGTAGTGCGACCTGCGGTTGCACCGAGCAAGAAACCGCGCGCTTGCGAGTCCCCTGCTGCCCAAGCGAGGTCACCAATACGCTGGAAACCGAACATAGAGTAGTAAATGTAAAACGGGATCATTGGCTTTTGGTAATTGCTATAAGCAGTTGCCGCAGCAATCCAGGACGCCATTGAACCGGCTTCGTTGATGCCTTCCTCCAGAATCTGACCAGTCGCCGATTCGTGGTACGACATCATCTGAGCCGCATCATGCGGGGTATATTTTTGACCTTCGGATGAATAGATACCGATGGTTTTAAACATACCTTCCATACCAAAAGTACGGGCTTCATCGGGTACGATCGGAACGATTTGCTTACCGATTTGCTTGTCTTTCACTAGCGACGACAGGATGCGAACAAAACTCATTGTGGTAGAGATTTCACGGTCGCCTGTACTTTTCAGCTGCGCAGCAAAAGCTTCCAGCGCTGGGGCTACTACCGGGTCAAAATCGGATTTACGCGACGGCAAATACCCTTTCAAAGTATTGCGACGAGAGCGCATATATTCCATTTCGGGACTATCGTCCGCTGGGCGATAGTAAGGCAACGCTTCCAATTCTTCGTCTTTGATTGGCAATTCAAAACGATCACGGAATTTCTTCAGATCTTCAACCGCCAGAGATTTAGCGGAGTGGGTTTTGTTGATAGCTTCGCCAGAGGAGCCCATACCATAACCCTTAACAGTCTGCGCAAGGATTACCGTTGGTTGGCCTTTGGTGTTTACCGCGTTGTGGTAAGCGTTATACACCTTCTTAACATCATGGCCGCCACGAGCGAGGTATTGAATTTCTTGGTCACTCATATCGCTCACAAGCTCTAACAGCTCAGGATACTTACCGAAGAAATGCTCGCGGGTGTAGGCCGCACCATTGGCTTTGTAGTTTTGCATCTCACCATCGACGACTTCGTCCATGCGTTTTTGCAACAAGCCGGTTTTGTCTTTTTCAAGCAAACGATCCCAACCGGAGCCCCAGAGAACCTTAACTACGTTCCAACCGGCTCCACGGAACACTCCTTCGAGTTCTTGCACGATTTTGCCGTTGCCGCGCACCGGGCCATCCAAACGCTGCAAGTTACAGTTGATAACAAAAATCAGGTTGTCCAACTTCTCGCGCGCCGCAAGGGAAATAGCGCCCAAGCTTTCCGGCTCATCACACTCGCCATCCCCGAGGAATGCCCATACTTTACGGTCACTCACGGGTGTCAAACCACGGGCTTCCATGTAACGGTTAAAGCGGGCTTGATAAATCGCTTTGATTGGACCTAGCCCCATGGATACAGTTGGAAACTGCCAGTAATCGGGCATCAGCCATGGATGCGGATAAGATGACAAACCACCGCCATTCACTTCGCGGCGGAAATTATCCAGATGAGCTTCTGTCAAGCGCCCTTCAACATAGGAACGGGCATACATGCCGGGCGAAACGTGTCCTTGGAAGTAAACCAAATCCCCCGGTACATCGCCGTCATTGCCGCGGAAGAAGTTGTTGAATGCTACATCATATAAGGTTGCGGAAGAGGCAAAGGATGCAATATGACCGCCGAGGCCTTCATCGTTGTCGTTGGCTTTCATAACCATAGCCATAGCATTCCAACGGATGATTGAGCGAATTTTCCGCTCCATCTTCAAGTCGCCGGGATAAGGGACTTCTTTATCTACAGGGATAGTATTGCGATAAGGGGTACGAATAGATGAAGGCTGTTCAATGCCATGGTTAACAGCGGACTCAGACAGTGATTTCAACAACTCAGCAGCGCGGTCTTTCCCGGCGTGACGAACAACTGACTTAAGGGCGTCCAGCCACTCTTTTGTTTCAATGGCATCAATATCTTGTAGCATTCAAATCTCCTCAGCTATGCGCATGTGCGCATATCACGTAGCAGTAGTATCTAATACAGGAATTTGGATCTGGGCTTCGCACAAAATTTGCCCATTTAATAAAAATGTGCAGGACTTTCATGGAGTTACAGGAGGAATATTCCTTTTACTTGTGTAAAAAATCCCCGAATTCTTGCATAAGTGGGAATTTTTTACCAGCCCTAGCCAATTTGGTAACACTCTGGAGGGGCACAATATCAGTGCACAAATTACGGAACCAAGCGCTCTAAATGCAGCTACGCTCTTAAAAAAACCTGTTCGCAACAGGGCTGGCATTATTACCCAAACTTTTGCGATTCACCAAGCAGTTATCAATAAAAAACTTGATAATTTAGATTCCAATCGCACCAAAAAAAAGCATAAGTTTGTTGATTGGCTAAGAATGTCTATAAACACAACATTTTATAAAATCAGGGCTGCTCAATACTTTGCATCTGCTGTTTATAGGCGTTCAGATCTTGCACGATAGTATAATTTTCAGGTGAATAATCTGCACCGGAACTTACCCAAAACCGACGGTTTTTATCCATAAACACTGTGCGATAATAATTCTTAAGCGACTCAGGCGTAATACGCCCAACTGCATCTGCCAAATCGAGCCGACGGGAAAATTGTTCATCATAGCTAAGAATAGAATTCCAGTAGCGCTCGCCTTGTTCACGTAGTGAACGCGCCGGTTCACGCAGTTTTTTTACCAAGGATTGCTGGTTACTTAAAAAATCACCAGTCAATTGCTCATACTGCGTATCTATAAACAAGTTAACTTCCTGAATAATTTTTTTCTCATTAATAACGGGCGACTGCACGATCAACAAACTACCCTCAAGATTTGACACGGGTGCTGGCACTACTGCTGCAATGTAACCCCACTGTTTTTCGGTGCGCAATTGATTGTAAAACGCCGGTTGCAATAGTTGTCGAACCAGCATCATATGCGCACTATCTTCCAGCGATGTAGAAGGGCTTTGAATCAATAATTCGACCACATGATCGCCCTGCCCTACCGGATGAGTATACAACCAGGGTTTTTCTGATTCTTTTGGCAACACTAGTATTTTGGTGGGGGGAAGATCGCGCCCTGCTTGACGGGCGAGCAGCTCATGCTCTACCAATACCGCTAGCTTCAACGCTTCTGCGCGGAAATAGTTTCCGTAAAAGAGCGCATCCATTTTGGCATCGATCAAATGCCGACTGGCGAACTGGGAAAATTGCTCCAAGGTTTTATTTTCTAGCGCCGCGATCAACTGCGCATTGCTCCATGCAGGCTCAGACTGTAAAGCCAACACCTGTGCAGCCAGCACCTGGTGAGGCAAATCTTTATTTTGGTTACGCCAACTACGCAGCAAGTTTTCTTTAATAAGAGTAAAGCGCTCCGTGTTGAATTTATTGGTGCGCATGACTTCCATGATTTTGTTCACCAGCAAACCTTGACGACTTGAATAACCAAAGACACTCAGGTCATATCCCCTGGCATTAGCCGTAGCGGAATAATCAATACCAGCCAACCGAGCTGGATAAGAGTATTCATTAAGTTGATCAGTGAGCAGCGCGGCATAGAGCTGTGCCTGAGCAGCACCTTCAGCATTGGCCGCAACCAGGGGAGATTTGATGCGCAGATTAATCAAGGCGCGTGGCTGCATAAATTGCTGATCCTGAGCGAACCATACCCGCATATTTTTATTTTGCATAAGCATTTGCGGGCGAGCGTCTTTGCCTGCGTTTTCCTCCAGCATTGATCCTGACTTTACCGCCAGCCGCTTGGGAATAAAGATATTACTTTCCGGCAAAAACAACTCCTTCTTTACTGCCGGTTTCAATTCCAATATCTCGAAAACTCCTTTACGCGCAGCAAATGGAGTTGAATAATTCACAGAGAGGCGGAAAGGTTCAATATCGGGAGCGGTCAACACCAACAACAGGTTCTTACTGTTTAGATACGACAAACTTTTTTTAATGAGATTTTCATCATATTCGGTGTATAGATAATCACCCCGCAACACTTCCTGCGGCGAGTACATATGCATAGTGGTCGCCAAGTGGCTGACTGCTTGGATTGGAGGCAGCTTCTCCTGGAAGCGGAACTGCATATCTCCTAACTGTTGTAATTCATTGTAACGCCAGATCGCCAAGCCCCGCTCCTGCAACTGCTCAATACAATAAAACACGAGGGATACGATTTGGTCGCGCGCGCGAACCCCCTGCGGCGTCAATTCAATACCCAGCTGGAAGACGGCATCATTGCGGCTTTGCAAATGAATATTCGTATAAATACCATCGGCCCATCCCAATCGCTTCAGCAACGACAGCAAACTGCCCTCTGCTTGATGTCCGAGCAAATTGGCAATGTAGTTGAAGGGCTTTTTTTCGTAAAATTTATCGGGGGTGGGGATGGGAAAATTAAACACCAATCGGCGCAACTCTTTTTCAGGTTTTATTTCCAGGCTTGCAGGAAGACTCCCAGCACTAAACAAAGGCGGATAATTATTTGTAACACTGATCTCGCGTTTTGGTACAACACTGAAGCGCGAGCGGACGCTCGCCTCAAGCTCATCCAGGTCTGCTGCTCCCAGCACCACCAGATTCATCAAATGCGATGAATAATAGCGCTCATAAAATGCGATTAAATCATCGCGCAGCGGATGGCCGTCCCTATCCGCCAAAGTCGCCAAATTGCCAGTCGAAAATCTGGCACTGGGATGTGCGGGGTTCATCAGCTCGCGATAAACATCTCCCTCGCGCCTCACATCATCATTTAATTTAGCGAGGTATTCCGCCTGTACTGCATTGCGTTCTCGCTCGACATAATCTGCGGGAAATAAGGGGGCAACAAATACCTGAGCAAAACGATCCAAGGCAGAGGCGAATTGTTTGTTGTCGATATCAAAAAAGTAGCGAGTGCTTTCGGCCAGGGTGTGGGCATTAAAACTACCGCCGTGTTGCGCGATAAATTCCTGGTATTCACCAACTTGCGGATATTTTTTACTGCCCAGAAACAACATGTGCTCAACAAAATGGGCGAGCCCCGCGCGGTCGGTTGGGTCCTGGTTTTCACCCACTTCCACGCTTAAAGCTGCCGCTGACTTTTCGGTCGCGGGATCGGATATCAATAGAACACGCAGTTGGTTTTCTAAAACGACGTAGCGGTAATCGCGCTTATCATTTTCACTTTTGATAACGCTGATGGGGGTATCGAAGGACAAGTGGGCATTGAAAAGGGAATTGGTATTGCTCGATGCATTGGAGCTTTGTGCTACTAGAGAGTGACAAGCAAACATGCCCAGGAGCGCCACCAACCAGGGTGGACATAAGCTCATTCGGCAACACAATTTCACCATAACCATCTCACTAAGAATCAGTGCGCTCATCGGGCAAGGACATATTGATCAATTCTTGCTTGCGCATTTTTACAGTGCCGTTTTTTTAAGCAGGTAACAAAAGACTGAGTCCCGCTCAGCGTGGGCTAATAATTGCTGCCCACTTAACTGGGCATACGCTTGGAAATCCCGCACTGAACCTGCATCAGTAGCCAGTACCCGCAGCACATCACCTGTTGGCAAATCACGCAGTGCCTGTTTGGCTTTAAGCAACGGCAACGGGCACCGCAAACCGCGGGTATCCAACTCACTGCTGACGGGGTAGATAAAACAATCGATAGCGTCACTCAAGGCTTGGTACCAGTATCCGAACGAAAGGCGCTGGCTGCGAAAGCCAGGCTCTGCTTGCAGCCATGAACACGATATATTCCGACACAGACAGAACCGGAAATCGGGCTTATGGTCATAAAAGGTTGCTAACCTAGTCTTTAAGCATCAAAAAGGCTAGAGTTAACGCCCTATTTTTTTGCCTCAGACCCATACGGGCGAGATCCTCAGGAGTCTATCAGTACCGTGCCCATGCCTTTTCCCCGCTATATATCCAACCTTCGTCAGCGCTTGCTGGCATCCGCCGGTTTAGCACTTTTGTTGCTGGGAGGTTTAAGCACAGCGCCCCAGAGTAAAGCTGAAGTAGAGCTGCCCAACCTGGGTGATACCAGCTCGATCATGATTTCACCAGTGCAAGAAAAAATTCTCGGGCAGCGCTGGCTCAGGGCCTATCGCAGCCAAGTGCCGACGTCATCTGACCCCTTGGTCATTGACTATCTGGAACAGTTGTTCAGCAGATTGATCCCCTACAGCCAACTGGATGAAAAACGGATTGACCTGGTAGTCGTCGAAAATAGCACGCTCAACGCCTTTGCGGTACCGGGAAACGTGATTGGTGTCCACACCGGCCTGCTCATGTATGCCAAAACCGAAAACCAGCTGGCCGCCGTACTTAGCCACGAAATGGGCCATTTGAGCCAACGCCATTACGCACGCCGCCTGGAGCAACAGAAAAAGATGATGATGCCTATGCTTGCCGGCATGCTCGCAGGATTGGTGCTGGCAGCCAACAGCGACAGTGATGCCGGTATGGCGGCGATTATGGGAACCCAGGCAGCAGCGCAGCAAGCTTCATTAGCATTTAGTCGCCAGAACGAACAGGAAGCCGACCGAATAGGTATGCAGACCATGGTCGAAGCCGGGCTCGACCCCTATGCTGCGGCCGATATGTTCGAAGAAATGGTACGCGCCAACCGACTCAACCGCCGCCCCCCGGAATATCTACTGACCCACCCCGTGAGCGAAAGCCGTGTGGCCGATGCCCGCAACCGCGCAATGCAATACCCGCGCAAACAGGTTGAAGATAATCTGGAATTCAAACTGATGCGCACCCGTATCCGCGCCTCTGCAGAGGAGACTCCGCAAATCGCCGCACGTATGTTCAAAAGTGAATTGGATAAGGATAGCGATAACCCGGATGTGAGCCGTTACGGCTGGGCGCTCGCGTTAGCTGACGCAAGCCAGTTTGATGCCGCGCGCGATGCACTGGCACCACTTCTGGAAAAAGACCCTGACCGCATCACCTACCAAATTATGAAGGCCGATATCGAAATCGCCGCCGAGCGCTACCGGGCGGGACTGGATATTATCGAAGCCCAATTAAAACTCCATCCCAACAGTTACCCACTGATCATTCGCCATGCCGAAGCTTTGATGAAAGCGGGAATTTACCAGCAGTGTGCCGATATCCTCGATCGCTATTCACGCAAACGCAGTAACGATGATTACATCTGGTATCTATTAGCCGAGGTTAACGGCTTGGCAGGAAATATTCTCGGCGTACATGAGGCCCGCGCGGAATACTTTATCTTGAACGGTGTATACGACCGAGCGCAGATCCAATTGCGCAACGCGTTAAAACTCTCGCAGAACAACAGCTATCGCACAGCCTTGATTGAAGAGCGACTGAAATATGTAGAAGCACAAATGCAGAACGAAGGCTTTTAATTCACTGCACCCACATCACTGCTCTGCCGCACCGCAGCCATCACCTATGATGGCTGTTTGATCCACCCCGATTCCACAATCCATTCGTCCGCATTGATTACTGCCATGGGTCGGCCGATGTAATAGCCTTGCGCTTCATCGCAACCCATATCATGCAAGCGCGCCAGCAAGGCTTCATTTTCCACACCTTCTGCCACCACAGTTAAACCCAGGTTGTGGGCGAGATGAATAGTGGAATTGACAATCAACTCATCCTGCAAATCTTCCAGCATATTGCGCACAAACGAGTTATCGATCTTCAGTGTCTGCACCGGCAGACGTTTGAGGTAGGCAAGCGATGAATAACCGGTACCAAAATCGTCGATTGCAAGATGCACCCCCAATTCATGGAGCGCATCCAAATTGCGTAACGCACGGGTGGGGTCGGTCATAATCGAGCTTTCAGTGATTTCCAGCTCCAGACGGGACGCGGGCAATTGGTACTTCGCCAGCAAGCGCTCTACTAGTTTGGGAATGTTGTCGTCCATTAGATTGCGCGCCGACAGGTTCACCGCGATGCTCAGCGACATACCCTGATCCTGCCAGCGGCGACACTGTTCAATCGCTTTCTCCAACACCCAGGCAGTCAGTTGATGGATCAGGGTGGTGAGCTCTGCAATGGGGATAAAATCACCGGGCGGAACAAAACCCAATTCAGGATGAATCCAGCGAATCAGGGCCTCAAAACCGTAGCAACGCTTTTCGCCCAACAACACCTTGGGCTGGTAGTAGAGACACAATTGATTTTCGCGGATTGCCCGCCCCAACTCGCTCACGATGGCGAGGCGTTTAGTCGAATGCGGATCGTATTCAGGGCTGTAGATCGATAACCCCAACATTTGCCCTTTGGCGTAATACATAGCGATATCGGCGTAGCGCATCAATGCATGATGATCCTGCGCTTGGTGCGGCGATATGGCGATGCCGATGCTGGCGGAAATTTGGGTGGTAAATCCATCCAAGTCGAACTCTTGAGCAAGCGCATCCAGCAATCGATGCCCAAATACCACGGCTTGGTGGGTGCTACGGATACGCGGCAAAAACACGGCAAACTCATCGCCGCCCAAACGCGCAACTGTGCCTGGCACTTCCGACATTTCTGTTGCGAGGCGCGGGCCGATAAGTTGCAACAGATGATCGCCGACATTGTGGCCGAGCGTGTCGTTAATTTCTTTAAAGCGATCCAGGTCGATTAATAGGAGCGCACTGATTTGATCGGCGCTACGCTGCTCAAAGCAGGTTTCCATATCAAGGTAGAGTTTTTCGCGATTGGGCAATGCAGTCAATGAATCGTGGAAAGATTGATAGCGCAACTTTTCTTCGTAACGCCTGCGTGCTGTAATATCTTTAGTCGTGCCCCAAACGCGTTTTAAGTAGCCATCCTCGACAATACCGGTACAGCAAATCTGGAAATAGAAATTTTTCCCACGATGGTCCTGCCGCACTATATCGTGGTCGACCATCACATAATTGTTGTTCACAAAATAGTGGATATCGAACACATAATTAGTCGAGCCGCTCTCCATCAAGCCCATGCCCAAAATATCGTCCAGCGAATTAGCTCCGAGCATATTTAGCAAGACTTTATTCGCCTCAACAAGCCGCGCGCACTTGGCGATTTTTTTAACCTGATCTTCTACATCGGCATCTATTTGTACCGGAGGCTGTATGTCGTAACACCAAATAGCTTCCGAACTATTGGTAATGAACGCTTTGTAACTTGCCTCGCTCTCTTGCAATGCATCGCGCGCACTTTTTTCACGGGACAAATCCTGCAACTGCACCAACACCCGCTCGGTGACGCCCTGCCGATTACGAACAGGTAAAAAGTTTGCGCGGAAGTGCAAATTCTTATCGCAGATAAAACGACTGCGATGGATATTGCCCAGCGAATAATTCATCTCCAAGGTCTGTACTTTTCCTTCGAAATAAACTGTGCGGATCGCAGCTTGAAGTTCCGGATCAGCGCTCACACGTTTGTCGCGCAGTACCGAATAAAAGCCGGTCGCGCTTTCCGCCTGCCGATGCGATAAATGGAACAGCCGCTCCATCGCTTGGTTCATATGCAATATCACGCCGTGCTTATCGGTGATAAGGCTCGGGATAGGGCTTTCGGAAAATAATCCGGACAAAAATTGCAACGCGTATTCCTCGCCGGAGTTGGCCAACCAATGCTGGGAATTAAGTATCACACCCTCGAAACGGCGGCTTTTGGTATCCGACCCGGTCTGCAAACGCCCGACGAAACGCACGCTCGGTTCACCGCTGAGACCGACCAAACGCAGATCGCAGGAGCGCAAACGCTCAGTATCCAAATCCTGCGGATCAGCATTGAAAGCCTGGAGGAAAATATATTTATCGGCTTTGGGCAGCAGCGCTAACAAATCAGCGAGTTGCACCAACTCGGGCGCTGATGCAGTCATGGATTCAATAAAATCGGATGCGAGATGTAAAGCGCCACTGACGACATCCATGCTCCATGATGCGACGCAGGATGCATCCAGCGCATTATCAGCGCCAAGATCGGCCGGCAAAGGGTTTGCTGAGCCGTCAGGTGAACTGGAATATTGCATAGTGAGTGAAATTGCTCCGCGCGCAAAGAAGACCCGTCAATTTCACAGTGTAGACAAGAATTTTTTTGGCGCGTCTTATTAGACCACTAGTGCACAGTTATTATTTTTTTAATGCAATTTTTTGCGCCATTCGGTTTCACCGAACGGTCAAGAACATGGCTTGAAAGCTACTACCCACGAAACGAATCACCAAAAATCGTCAATAATGTGGCGGCCTATCATTAATAATTTCAGAGTCGCCGCCCTGTGCGGGATCGCGCATCAGCTCTTCCAGACGTTGCGCTAATAGACGAACTTGTTGTTTCAACTGGACGATCTCCGCATCCTGTTTAGTAATGACCTCGTTCAATTGCGCAAGCGTATCCTCCTGGTAGGCAACGCGGGTTTGCACATCAATTAATTGCTCTTCAATATCAGACATTTTTTTGCTCCAGTATCTCGTAAGCCGCATCAATCAAACGCACGGCGCGTTCATCAATCAATAAACCCTGCCCCATACGATGGGTTACATAGCCAAATCCCACTTGATAATCCGGGTCGGCAAAACCGACGCAACCGCCTGCACCCGGATGCCCGAAGGCGCGCTCGCCGCGACCGTAGCGGCAGTCGACGCGGTCATGTTGTGAGAGCACAAAACCCTGGCTAAAACGCATAGGCAAACCGAGTGTGCGGTCATCAGCAAAAGTTTGTTCCTGCCAGCACAGAGGCAACACGGATTCGTTTAATAAATTCTGCCTTGGATTTGCCAAGGTGCCATAAACACAGGCCAGTGTGCGCGCATCCGCATGGGCGCCGGCTGCTGGAATTTGCGCGATGCGCCAGTCGCGGGAATTGGTCGCGGTCATCAAACTGATGGGATTGGAAAACGCGCGATTGGTGACACCGCGCGGATCGGCCTTCATTAATTTCCCCAGGGCGATACTATCGGCACCGGGGGAGCTTGCGGCACCACCGAGCGGGCGTTTTAACGGCCCAGTATCGGCGATTGTGCCGAGCAAATGCTCAGGCACGCCAAAGTGACAATTCAACTTTAAAGGTTGGGCCACAGACTGTTGGAAATAATCATTAAAACTTGCGCAACCACTCGCACGTTTGACCAATTCACCCAAAATCCAGCCAAACATAAAAGGTGAATAACCTTGGGCGCTATCCGGCGCCCACCAAGGCATCTCGGCCGCCGCCGCCTGCGTCATCAATTCCCAATTAAAAATGTGTTCATTGGGAATGTGCTGGTGAAAGGCCGATAAACCTGCGCGATGACATAGCAGCTGACGCAAGCTAACCGAACCTTTATCGGCCTGCGCAAATTCCGGCCAGATGCTGGCGACCGGTGCATCCAGTTGTAATTTACCCTGGGCCACTAATTGCAAGACGCAGAATGCAACTAATCCTTTGCCGGCAGAAAAAATATTGACGAGCGTATCCTCACTCCAATCAACCCGTTCCAGTCCCGCTAATTTATTGCTGCGCTGGCCAGCCCATACATTTACTACCAATTCACCGCGATGCATGAGCGCCAGCCCTGCACCCTCTTCCCCCTGGGTGAAGTTTGCTGCAAAGGTATCTATAAGCGGCTGCCACTGCGGAAGCCATTGGCCGTTAATTCTCATAGTTGAATCTCGATAAGCGGCTTGTCATTAAAAGTTGTGCGCATTCTAGCAGTGCGCGAGGTTAGAATTGGCAGCTTGTTTCCTTCGCGAGCTAACATCATGAGCAACGATAAAAACTCCCGTCTCGTCTATTCCACTGAAACTGGCCGTATCAAAGAAGAAAAACCGGCAGCAACTATTCCGCAAGGCGACGGCATAGTGCGCATCCGCCGCGAGACCGCCGGTCGCAACGGCAAAGGCGTCACCACCATCACTGGCGTGCCGCTCGATGAAGCTAAATTGAAAGACCTCGCCAAAGCCTTGAAAGTCAGCTGCGGTGTTGGCGGCTCGCTAAAAGATGGAGTGATTGAAATCCAGGGCGACCAGCGCGACAAACTCAAAGCCGAATTGGAAAAACGCGGCTTTACTGTGAAATTGGCGGGCGGTTGATCGTGGACGAATTCCCCTTTGATCCCCAACTGCTCAAAGAGTTGGTGACAACCCCAATGCCCTACGGCAAATATGCGGGCCATGTAATCGCGGATATCCCCGAACACTATTTGATGTGGATGGGCCGCGAAGGCTTCCCCAAAGGCAAGCTCGGCCAATTGCTCGGGCTGATGTATGAAATCCGCTTAAATGGGTTAGAACCTTTGCTCAAACCTCTGCGCTAACCGACGTATGCCGGAATGCAGTTCAAGACCCGCCGTAAATCCATCCATGGAGGCTCATCTTCGACATCCATGTCTCAGACGGTCTTGAACTGCATTCCGGCACACATCCCCCTCAGTCTCATATCACTTACTGGCCTGCTTTTTGCAAAACTTCTGTCAACGCACATAAACCGCCGTTTTTCTGACAGAGGGGCAATACCACATGGATAACGAGCTTTTTCTACAATTAACTGACACTTCCCTGAAAATTGGCTTGGGCGCGTTAATTGCCGCCGTTACTGCGTGGGTAGTGCTGCGAAAGGGCAATCAACAACCGGGTACCAGCGCACGCGACAATCGTCGCCTGCAAATCCTGGAAGAAGTATCGACCCAAGTGGGTACCGTGACTCATATCTTCGCCAAATATTCGTCGCTGGTGGTGGAGTCAATCCAATTTGGCGAACGCTGGCCACAAGCGCGCCGCATCGAGTTGGATACCGTCAATACCGAGCTGGTGGCCGAGTTTAAAAAATTAGCCGAAGCCGAAGCGAAATTATTGATGCTGGGCGAGAAGAATCTGGAGCGCAGCCTGCGCTTGTACGGCGCCAAGATCGCCGTGTACCGCAAACAGGTTTACATCGGCCGCAAGGATATTTCACTCGAACAAATTACCGCGCTAAAAAATACCATCGTGCAAGTGCGTGAACAGTTCTACGACATGCTCAGCCGTAAATACGACCGGTTATTGGCGAGCGTTTAAGCGCTAATCGCACCCGCTTCACTGCGCCCGCTTTTGCGGGCGTTGTAGTTTCAGGCTGGCAAATCCCAACGGGAGATTGTTATGCTGCGCGCCCTATCAAATCTTACCAGCGCAGGCTCATTGTTCATGTCTAGTCATCACTCCTCAGGCCTTTGGATCGATGTCCGCACCGCCGACGAATTTAATGCGGGTCATATCGAAGGCGCCGCCCATATTCCTTACGACGAAATTGCAGCGCGCATCAGCGAAGTTACTGCCGATAAAAACACCCTTCTCCATCTCTATTGCCGCTCAGGTAACCGCTCCGGTATCGCCCAGCAAATATTGCAGTCCATGGGTTTTACCAATGCAGTGAACGAAGGTGGATATGAAGCGCTGCTGCAACAGCAGGCGAAATAACCTGTAGCGGCTGCTCAACCGAGCAATGGATATACAGTAAGGGATAGCATGCTTACCTCAATTGATTTTTTTATCCGCTACGCCTGCATCGGCCAGCTGTTTTTGCTGGCCATTTTATTTTTGCAGTATTCGAACGATAAAAAATTACCGGCTATCGAGCGTGCTGCTCCCATCATTCTCCCCATTTGCTTCGCCGCCTTTTTACTGCTCACAGCTCCCTTTGACCCTCGCCCACAAGGATTGGTACGCAACCTACTATTGGTGCTGACCGATGCAACACCCTTTTTCATTTGGTGGTATGGGCTGCATTTGTTTGACGATAATTTCAAAACTCTGCGATGGCCGCGCTGGAGCCAAATTGCCCTTAGCTTTATTGCACTCTGGCATTGTTATTATTTTCTGGTCTTGGGCGGCTTCGGACCCTATCACGACCTCAACCATCTGGTCGCGTTGGTGTTAATGGTGCATTTGATCACGTCAGTGCTGCGCAGCTGGAGCGATGATTTAATTGAACACCGGCGTCAGGCGCGGGCGTGGCTGATAGCGCTACTCGCCCTGTATTTTGTGGTACTTGCCCTGGTTGAGCTGAGCAACAGCGGTTTGAACCGCAACCAGTTATTTATGCTGGCGACGTCGGTTTTGTGCCTGGTGATAAGCACAACAACTATTCTGATTACCGTTAAAGTGCAAACCACACCATCTGCACTGCAATCCTCACAACCAGCATCATCACCAATCACACCCGAGCGGCAGCAGTTGGATTCTGCTGAATCTGCGCTGCACTCCCACCTGCAGCAATTTATCGATACCCAAGGTTATTTGCAGTCAAACCTCACCATTACCCAACTGGCCCAACAGTTGGATTGCCCTGAACACCACTTGCGCAAACTCATTAACCAACGCCTGGGCTATAACAATTTTGCGGCATTTCTTAATCACTACCGGATTGGAGAAGCGCGCAAACGTTTAACCGAATCCCATTTACCGGTGTTATCCATTGCGCTCGATTTAGGTTACGGTTCCATCGCCCCGTTCAATCGTGCATTTAAAGACCTCACGGGCGAAACTCCAACTGCTTATCGCACCAGCCAGCGCATATAAAATTCATGCTCACCTTCAAATTTAATTCAAAAAAAGCTGCTCATTTTTAAAAACGATCAGCTTTTTTTGAATTCGATAAGATTTCCACTCGCGCTTTCGCCACCTTGTGCCTGATCTAAAAACAACTCACAAGGTGTGTATCTATGCTTCGCAAAACAATTATCACGACAGGTATTATTTCTGTATTTCTCTGGTTCGGCTGGCCGATTTACCAATTCTTTGCCCATGAAGGCATGGTGCCTATGTTGCTTCCGGTCAATTTGGTATTGCCCGAACCGACACCACAAGCCACCGCTTATCCAGCCCATCCACAATCACAAGCTGCACTGGATTTACTCACAGGACACAAAACGAATATCCACGCACCGGCCATATCGGCTGCGGTGGCAATCGATGGAAAAATTGTGTGGGCCGGCGCTGCAGGCTGGGCTGATATTGAAGCGCAAATACCCGCAACAACCGATACCCAATTTCGCACCGGCAGTACCGCCAAAGCATTAACGGGCACCCTGCTCGCAAAAATGGTGCAGGAAGGGAGAATTGATTTGGATGCACCCATCGCGAATTACCACGCGCATTTGCCCAACGAAAACTGGGGGCAACTTACCCCGCGACAATTGGCATCCCACAGCAGCGGCTTGCCCGACTATATCGACAACAGCGAAGACTGGTGGGGCTACTATCACCTGCTTACATTGAAGAAACGCTATATCTCGGTAGATGAATCACTTGAAGTATTTGACGATAGCTCGCTGCTGTTTAAGCCAGGTAGCCAATACCATTACACCACCTTTAACACTGTATTACTGAGCGCCGTCCTTGAAGCCGTCGCAGGTGAGGCTTACTTGCAGCTCATGCACAAAAAAATCTTCGGCCCATTAAACATGACTGCGACCGACGCAGAACACGAATTATCTGATCGTCATTCACTCGCCAGTTTTTATTGGAATGATGACGGTCACGCTGCCAATTTTCGCCGCTGGCGAAGGGTCGATTTAAGCCATAGGCTCGCAGGCGGAGGTTTCATTTCCACCCCTTCTGATTTGGTAAAACTGGGATCGGCCTGGTTGGATGACACCTTCATATCGCCTGCAATCCGCGCGCAATTCTGGCAACCGCAGAAATTAACCGGTGGCAGCGTCAACGAATCAAACTACGCACTCGGCTGGCGCTGGGCAGATTACGAGGACGACCAGGGAAAACTCCATAATGCCAATCACGGCGGCGTTTCCCGCGGCGCGCAATCCTGGCTAATGGTTATTCCGGAAAAAAATATGGCGGTAGCGGTAATGATCAATTCGAATGTCGAGGAATTTTGGGACTTCAGCCAGGTGAGTATTCCATTGGCAAGGCTGTTTTTGCAGGAATAAACAGGGATTAGCCGGGCGGCTATTTCCAAAAAAGCCTATTGCCCTCCCCCTATTTCTGGGACAATAGCCGCCTGATTCTTACCCAGCGCAGTACCCAAGCATGAACAGCACCGCCAAACACCTCTTTTCTTACCCGAAACCCAATATCCACAGCCTGGCCAAAACCTACAAGCCGGCGCCTTTTCTGCCGATGAGCCGTGCGGAAATGGATAAGTTGGGGTGGGAAACCTGCGACATTATCGTCGTTTGCGGCGATGCCTATGTGGATCACCCGAGTTTCGGTATGGCGGTGATTGGTCGGTTCCTCGAATCCCAGGGGTTTCGCGTGGGCATTATCGCCCAGCCCGATTGGCGCAGTGCCGAGCCATTTAAAGCACTGGGCAAACCCAACCTGTTTTTTGGCATCAGCGCGGGCAACATGGATTCCATGATCAACCGCTATACCGCCGACCTGCGTATGCGCTCCGACGATGCCTACACTCCCGGTGGCCAGGGCGGCAAACGCCCCGACCGCGCGGTGACTGTATACAGCCAGCGTTGTAAAGAAGCTTACAAAGATGTGCCGATTGTACTCGGTGGGATTGAAGCGAGCTTGCGCCGCATCGCCCAATACGATTACTGGAGCAACGAAGTGCGCCGCTCGGTATTGATCGATGCCACCGCCGATATCTTGCTCTACGGCAATGCCGAGCGCGCGATTGCCGAAGTAGCACATTCGCTCGCCGCCGGAAAAAATATCAAAGAATTGGATAGCATCCGCGGCACCGTAGTTATAAAAAAAGAGCCCCCTGCAGGCTGGACGGAAATTGATTCGACCCGTATCGACTGGCCAGGCAATATCGACAAATTGCCCAACCCTTACGAATACCAACACAACGCAAAATCCGTGGTGGATGCCGCGCAAACAGACATTAACAATTCGCAAATTGGTTTACGCCAACTCGACCCCGAAAAAATGGCCGAGCAAATTGCAGCGCTTAATCCCGAGCAACTGCAAACACAAGGTTGTCCCGCACAAGGAATTGAAAGCGAAAAAGCATTTGATCCCAATGAACCGCAACCCATCCGCATTATTCCAATGCCATTGCAAAATCGTAGCGATCTGGTTGACGACGAAAAAGTGTACGTGCGTTTACCCTCTTTCGACAAAGTACGCAAAGATCCGATTTTGTATGCGCATGCCTCACGCGTTTTGCATCAGGAAGCTAATCCTTACAACGCACGCCCGATGATTCAGAAACACGAGAATCGCGAAGTCTGGATTAATCCACCACCGATTCCATTAGAGACGGATGAATTGGATGGCGTGTTTGATTTGCCCTATGCGCGCGTGCCGCATCCGATTTACGGCAAACAAAAAATTCCTGCGTACGACATGATTAAAACCTCGGTCAATATCATGCGTGGTTGTTTTGGTGGCTGCACTTTTTGTTCGATTACCGAGCATGAAGGCCGCATTATCCAGAGCCGCTCCCAGGAATCCATCCTCAAAGAAATTGAAGATATCCGCGATAAAGTGCCCGGATTTACCGGCCATATTTCTGATTTAGGCGGCCCAACTGCGAATATGTATCGCCTCACCTGTAAAGATATGCCGACGCTATCCAAATGCCGTCGCTTATCCTGCGTATATCCGACGATTTGTAAAAACCTGACGACCAGTCATAAACACACGACGAATTTGTATCGCGAAGCGCGCAAAATTCGCGGTGTAAATAAAGTGTCAGTGGCCTCCGGTTTGCGCTATGACCTGGCGGTGCTCGATCCTGAATACGTAAAAGAATTAGTAACCCACCATGTGGGCGGTTATCTAAAAATTGCACCGGAACACACCGAGGAAGGTGTGCTCTCGCAAATGATGAAACCGAAAATGAGCAGTTACTACGAATTCAAACGCATGTTTGATAAATTCTCGAAAGAAGCGGGCAAGGAACAATTTTTAATTCCTTACTTTATTGCAGCGCACCCGGGCACACGCGATGAAGATATGCTCAACCTTGCACTCTGGTTGAAGAAAAATAATTTTGAAGTGGATCAGGTGCAAACCTTTTATCCATCGCCCATGTCATTGGCTACGGCAATGTATGTGAGCGAGCGCAATCCACTGAAAAAGCTCACCTACAAAAGTGGGAAAATTAATATCCCACGCGGCATAGAACAGCGCCGCCTGCAAAAAGCCTTGTTGCGCTACCACGATCCTGCCAACTGGCCGATTATCCGCGAAGCCCTGCGCGCCATGCGTAAGCCGCATTTAATTGGTAGCAGCGCGTCAGCGTTGATACCTGATGAACAAACTGGCGCGCGCAACACTACTCGCTCCCACAATCCAAATGCGCGCGCCCAAGGAAAAGTCGCAAAATCTGGTTCCAAACCAGCAGCAAAAGCGTTTGGTGATAAATTTGAAAGCGCTAAAAAATTCAATGCACAGCCAGCGGCATCTAAAAGCGCAAGCTCTCAAACAAAAAAAGAAACATCGCGCCCTAAAACAACTCAGCACTCCACTCATCGCCCTACCGGACAGGCCCCGCGTAACAAACCAGGCAATCCAAAGAAATAGCAAACCACTCACACAAAGGGATTTGTGCAAACCAACCAGTTTCTATTCAGCAATATCCGCTAAAATAGCCAGCTGATTTTTCGCCCTATTTGCCAATACAAATCTGATTTATTTATACAAATGCAAATCCCTGGCTACACCCTCATCAAAAAAATTAATAGCGGCGGCATGGCTACTGTTTACCTCGCCACCCAACACAGTGTCGGGCGCACAGTGGCCTTGAAAGTCATGAAACCGTCGCTCGATAAAGACCCTGAATTCCATCAACGCTTCCAACGCGAAGCCACAATTATTGGCCAGCTTTCGCACCCCAATATAATTCCTATTTATGATATTGGCAGGCACGGGGAATTAAATTACATCTCCATGGAATTTTTACCCAAAGGTTCATTGGACGAAAAAATTCTCGCGGGCATTCCCACTGAACGCACCTTAAAAATCACTTTGGGAATAGCCGCCGCACTAGAACATGCCCACAGCAAAGGCTACGTGCATCGCGATATCAAACCGGAAAACATTTTGTTCCGCGAAGATGATTCGCCTGTGCTTACAGATTTTGGAATAGCACGAACCATTAAATCCAAGGCTAATATGACCCAAGTAGGCTCAGTCATAGGTACACCCTATTATATGAGCCCCGAGCAAGCCAAGGGTGAAACAAGTGATGGGCGCTCTGATTTATACAGCTTGGGTGTGGTGCTTTATGAAATGCTTACCGGCACACGGCCGTTTCACGCTGACAGTTCAATTGCGCTGGGAATCAAGCACATTCATGAGCAAGCTCCCAAACTTCCATTGAATTTATTTTCGTTCCAACCGATTCTGGACAAACTACTCGCCAAAAAGCCGGAGCAACGTTTTCAAACTGCACAGGAGTTAATTGACGTCCTTCAAGCAGCCAGCAGTAACAGCTCGCTACTAGCGAGCAATGGAAATATGCACTCATTGCAATTGTTTAAAACCCTGAGCCACTTCGTTTTGCAGGATGCAAAAAATATCTCTCGGAAAGTCTATTCACAGTATCAGGTAGTGCGCAAAAAACTTCCCGGTAGTCCAATGGAACCCGCAATAGTCGCGGGTGATGAACTTCAGGAAACCTTGATAGTAGCTCCTGCTAAGATTAACCACGAAACATCCAATTCAGAAATTTTTAGCAACAGCCTCCATAAACGTTACTGGATTTATGGATCCCTTGGTTTAATATTTTTATTAGTTATTGGCAGTAATTTTATTGGCAGCGAACCAACATCCAGCACACGCGAACAGTGGGCGAGCCTTACATCCAACAACGAGAAAACTGCAGCAGCATCAGAACAACTCATTGCATTCAACGTGCGTCCAACACCAGCGGACGCGCGAGTTCGAATACTTAACATTAAAGAAAAATACTCCCCGGGAATAAAACTTCCAGCAGCGCCTTATCACATCGAAATAAGTCATCCGGGGTACCTCACTAAAACCAAGTGGATACGGCTTAACGAGCGCAACCAGACTTTGGATATTGCACTACAAAAATCCACTTATGTAGCCGACCCAAACCAAGTGCCCTTGCCGGAAATGGTCCGTGTTCCAAGCGGAGAGTTTTTAATGGGCGATGCCAATAGTGTCGATAACAACAATATTCAAAGTGTCGCGATTGAAAGTAACTTTTTAATCGGCCGCTATGAAATTACATTTAATGAATATGATTTTTTTGCATTGGCGACCAATCGCTCGCTACCGGATGACGCCGGCTGGGGGCGCGGTGAGCGACCTGTAATTAACATCAGCTGGGATGATGCACTGGCTTACGCTAACTGGCTCAGCAAAACTACCGGCAAGATTTATCGTTTACCTACTGCGGCCGAATGGGAATACGCGGCCCGCGGCAGTACTACCAGCAGTTACTGGTGGGGCAATAGTGAACAAGATGCGCGCGACCGCGCAAACTGTCGCTCTGGCTGTAAATCGCTCTGGGACAGTTTTTTTAATAACAAGACACAACCAGTTGGCAGCTTTCCACCTAATGATTTCGGTATTCACGACACTGCAGGAAATGTCGCTGAGTGGATCAGTGATTGTGCCGATAAAAAACCCACCCAAGCCTGTTTGAAACGCTTTGTGCGCGGCGGATCATTCACAAGTAAGGTCGATTCTATTACCGCTTATGCGCAAGTCGCAATCACCGCCAACAAGTCGCGCAAATCTATCGGTTTACGTCTGGTGCAAGAAATGCCTAAACACCAAGCGGATACCGAAGTTAAAGAAGAGAGCCGACCTCGCCGACGCAACATTTTCCGGGAACTATCCGATAGCATTTTCAAGAGAGAGAATTAATTAAAATAATTTCCCTATACGCCATCATCTGCTACTTTCAAGAAGCCAGCATAATGCTGGCTTTTCTTTCATTAATAAGGAGTTTTAAGATATGAACTTTGTCGCACGTTCAGTAGGTATAACGCTAATGGCGCTCGCCAGCAGTGTGAGTTATGCAAAAACATTTAAATATGATCTGATCGAAATTCATTCATCAAATGGTTATATTCACTATCCACGTCTGGATTTTAACGATGCTAAATCAGCCGTATTAACCGTTAACAAAGATCCTGATTCACCTGAAGTACAGATCAATTCTCTGGAAATCACTTTTCCAAATACCGCTAAACTTTTAGCCACAGGTTTCACTAAAACAGAATTTGGCACTTATCGTGCGGTAGTCAATGATGCATGGATTTATCGCCAAGTAATTGTTGAAATAGGGAATGCTGATTTCAACAATGCCGTAGCTAACCCGGTCTCCGTAAATGTTTCCATCTCTGAAAAATCCGATTTTATTCGTTCAGAAAATGGACCAGGAGGGGAATCACTCTTTAGTGTTAATGGAATAATGCGCGATATTACGAGCAATAAAATCGTAGATACCGCATCGGTCATCATAGAAGGTAAACGCTTAAATCTGTCACTTAAGGAGAATTTAAGTTTCGCAACTCCTGATGCGCGGATAAATGGCCCACGTGAAGGCTTTGTTGTAGATGCTTTGTGGATGGGTAAAGGACAAAAAACAATTTATGTTCCTGCACCAGTTCCTTCCAGTGAGTTTGACCGCTACACGGCAATAGGGGTCGTATTAGAAGAATTAAATGGGCCTGAAGGCGTAGAGTATGCTTTTAGCATAAAGTTTGTTGATGCGTCCGGAGGAGAAGCACAAACACCATTCCAACCATTAAAACCTCGACTTAACGAGGCTTACGATTCGGGATTTTTCCCTCCGTGGTAAAAACAAAAAAACCGCTGACTTTTCAGCGGTTTTTTCGTTTTGCGATAAATTTTCGATCTATTAGTTACCGTAGCTCATCAAGCGTTGGTACCGACGTTCAAGCAACGCGTCTATAGGTTCTTTGTTTAAACGATCGACTTGTGCAACCAAACGCTCCTGTAGCTTTTTGGCCATTTCATCCATATTGCGATGGGCACCACCCAAGGGTTCGGGAATGGTTTCATCGACAATTCCCAAATCTTGCAAAACCTTGGACGTTACACCCATTGCCTGCGCAGCTTCTGGCGCTTTGGCAACAGTTTTCCAAATAATATTGGCGCATCCCTCTGGAGAGATCACGAAATAGGTCGAATACTGCAACATGTTTAACTGGTCACCCACGCCAATAGCCAATGCACCACCGGAAGAACCTTCACCAATTACTGTACAAATAATCGGAGTACGCAGGCGCGACATTACAGCAAGGTTTTGTGCGATAGATTCAGAAATACCACGCTCTTCGGAATCTATACCAGGATAAGCACCGGGGGTATCAATCAGTGTTAAAACAGGCAGTTTGAAACGTTCCGCCATTTCCATCAGGCGCAGGGCTTTGCGATAACCTTCAGGGCGCGGCATACCAAAATTGCGCATTACTTTTTCATGTACAGTGCGGCCCTTTTCTTCACCAATCACCATCACAGGTCTGCCATCTAGGCGGGCAACGCCACCTATAATAGCGCGGTCATCACCAAAATGGCGGTCGCCGTGTAATTCATCAAAATCAGTAAAAACGCGGGATATATAATCGGATGTATAAGGGCGTAGCGGATGGCGAGCAACCTTGACGATGTCCCAAGCGGTCAGCTTGGAATAGATAGTTTCGGTTAACTTGGTACTTTTTTCGCGCAATTTGGCAACTTCGTCTGCAATGTTCACATCCGAGCTATTGCCGACTAATTGTAATTCTTCAATCTTGCCTTCGAGTTCGGCGATGGGCTGTTCAAAATCCAGATAATTCAGATTCATAGCAAGCTCTTGATCCGGGTAGGAAACTACCATTTTGACTTATGGGGTAAGTGCGGCAGCCTGTTAGTGGTGACTATCCAACCAACTAAGAGGAGGCACAATTGGGTCGCTACCTTACGCGAAAAGGGCGATTTAGTCGATCTTTTCCAATGAAATTGAAGGGGTTGCTGCCGGCTTGTAATGATGAAACAGCAGCTGGCAAGCGAGGGCTAATACACCAGCTTTACGCGCCCACTGCCGTAGCTATCGCGCAGGCGCTGCAGTAATTCATCCTCGGGGCGGATATTCCATTGAGCGTCAAACCTTAGCTGCGCCCTGGCATCACTACGAACATAGTCAATGATGACTGCGCAACGCGCCTCCTGCTGGGGTGATTGGCGGTAGGGATCGAGCATCTCGCCCAGCTCGCGCGAAAAGCTGACCGGAAGCGCTCCAGATTCCAGCTCAAGCCAAAGTTCCCGCACCTTTTCCTGGCGCACATCGGCTAGCAGGCGCAGATTATCGGCGCTCATTTTTAACATACCGCTAAAGTCGTCGTACCTGACCTGGCCACTGATAACGAGCAAGCCATCTTTCGATAAAATATCGCGCGAGTTGTTAAATGTCTCTGCGAATAGCGTGACATCCATGCGGCCCGTACGATCATCAATTGTCAGAATCGCCATGTTATCGCCGCGTTTGGTTTTGACGATGCGCTGCGATATAACCAGCCCGGAAATTGTCTGGGTACTTTTTTCCGGCTTTAAATTGGCAATACGCGAGCTGACCAAATGCGTAAGTTCACTTTCGTACTCATCTATCGGGTGGCCCGTGAGATATAAACCCAGGGTTTCCTTTTCAGCATTTAACCGCTCTTTCATCGTCCAGGTGCGCACGCGACGGAAATCGCTGTACACATCGATATTGGAATTGTCACTAGCAACCACTGCTCCGAATAAATCCATCATGCCTGCGTTGGTATTAGCCATGGCTTGCTCAGCGGTTTTAACCGCTTCGCCCATCGCAGCAAACATTACTGCACGATCATGATCAATGTTGTGCTGTGGGGTTTCATAAGTCGGCCCCAAACTATCAGCTGCGCCGGAGCGAATAATTGCTTCCATTGCACGCTTATTAACTTTACGAGGATCGACGCGCGCGCAAAAATCAAATAAATCTTTGAAGGGACCGCCCTCATTACGCGCACTAATAATCGATTCAACCGGGCCTTCGCCTAACCCCTTGATCGCACCCAAGCCGTAAATAATCCGGCCTGCATCGTCTACCGTAAAATGAAATTCACCGGAGTTGACATCGGGTGGCAACAATTTCAATTTCATGGTGCGACATTCTTCGATAAAGGTTACGACCTTATCGGTTTTATCCATATCCGAAGACATGGTCGCCGCCATAAAGTGGGCGGGATAATGCGCTTTTAACCACGCAGTTTGATAGGAAACAATTGCATAAGCCGCAGAGTGAGATTTGTTAAAACCGTAACCCGCGAATTTTTCTACCAAGTCAAAAATTTTGATCGCCAACTCTGGATCAACTCCCTGATTTTTTGCACCGCTTTCAAACACCTCACGCTGCTTGGCCATCTCTTCTGGTTTTTTCTTACCCATCGCTCGGCGCAACATGTCTGCACCACCGAGGGTATAACCC
>DATIDX010000291.1:0-7510 GCA_035456025.1 Cellvibrio sp.
TGACGATATCCAATACGCATTGAATTACAAAGCCGTGTCCAAGCGTTTGATTGCCTACGTTGAGAATCGCAACGCATTGTTGGTGGAAACTCTCGCTGAAGAAATTGCGCAGCTTATCCGCACCGAGTTCAACGTACCTTGGTTGCGTTTGCGTTTAAGCAAGCCGGGCGCAGTGCGCGGTGCGCGCGATGTAGGTCTGCTGATTGAGCGCGGCGAAAAACCAGGAGCGCGGGCTGAATGACCGCCATTTATTTAAGTTTGGGTAGCAACGTCGATCGCCATAAAAATATTTCAGCGGGTCTGGATGCATTGGCCGATTTATTTGGTGGGTTGAAAATTTCTTCAGTTTACGAAAGTAAATCCGTCGGTTTTGATGGGAGCAATTTTTTTAATCTGGTGGTTGGTGCTGATACTGGGCTACCCCTTGCCGATTTGTCGGAAACGCTAAAACGTATTGAGGATAACAACGGTCGCAAGCGCAACGGGCCAAAGTTCAGTCCGCGCACACTGGATATTGATATTTTAACCTATGCGGATTTTGTCGGTGTGGAGGGGGGTATTGAATTACCGCGTGCGGAAATTATCAAAAATGCGTTCGTGCTGTTACCTATGGCAGAGATAGCAGCAGATATGTTGCATCCACTGTTGCAAAAAAGTTATGGCGATTTGTGGTCGAGCTACGATCAAGCTTCACAATCCCTGTGGGCAATTGATTTTGAGTGGCGCGGCAAAAAAATCTCAGCGCGTAATAGTTAAAGCCATTTCTTGAATGCAACAATGCCAAATCCCGTTGCAATCACCAGCATTCCCCCGAGCGTATAAAAATAACCGTAGGGCGTATGCAGTTCGGGCATGTTGTCGAAATTCATCCCGTAAATCCCGGCGATGAATGTCAGGGGTACAAAAATGGCGGTGATCACCGTGAGCACCCGCATGGTGTTGTTTAGCTGATGCGAACTAATCGATAAATAGCCGTTGATCAAATCGCCGCAAATTTCATAGTACATAGTGCACAAACCATGCAGGCGTTCGCAGCGCTCGAATAAATCTTGAAGTGCGTGTTCTATATCGCCATCTTCGTCGATCAGGCGTTGCGGAATGTCTTTTAATAAATTGGTCACCAGTTTTTCGTGGTAGCTAAAAATCCGCTTAAGTTTGCGCAGGCGCGATTGGTAACTGATCAGTTCGCGCATGACTTCATCATTGGGTTTTTCCTGCATCGCATCTTCTAGCTCATTCAATGATGGCTCAAACGTGAGGATTGCCTCCAGATAGCGGCCAACTGAAAAGCGCATGATGCGCGATGCCAATAAGCCCGGACTGACCAGCAAATTTTCCTGCTGGGCATTTTCCCAATAATGAGTGATGCCCAGCGAATTGCGTGGATGGCAGCTGATCAAGCAGCGGTCACCGGCAAATAGCGCAATAGTCATCTGCTGGATGGTGAGGTCTTTATTGAACTCGGTAATGCCGCGATACAATAGTAATGTGTAATTATCAAAGGTCTCGGTTTTGGGCGGGTGACGAAAACGCTGTACATCTTCAACCGCGAGTGGGTGGCACCCCATTGAAAGCAGGAATTTTTTTTCTGCTTGTGGCTCTTCATTGAGTAAATCGACCCAGATAAAACTATTAGCATCCGCGCGCCATTGTTCAATTAATTCAATACCGCCTTCGAGTTGATCTCCGGCTGCCGTTAATAATTGCGTTCTTATCATGCTGTTCCCGTTATCAATATTAAATTGTAATTGAGCGGCCGCCGTCGACAGTCAATACCTGCCCGGTGATATAGGGCGCATCTTGGGCTAAGAATAAAATAGCCCGTGCAATATCCTGTGCTTGGCCGCGCTGCTGTAGAGGAATGCGGGCGAGCATTTTTTCTTTGCTGTCATCGGATAATTTATCTTCCGCTTTTTTATTGGCATCGTCTGGCCAGAGAATGGCACCTGGTGCTATGCCGTTCACGCGCACCAAAGGCGCTAACTCCTGCGCTAAGGTTTTGGTCAGCATGACATTGCCAGCTTTGGCGATACAATAAATGCTGTGCTTTAGTAGCGGTTTGTCGGCGTAGATATCGGCAATGTTAATAATACAGCCGCGCTGTTCGCTTAAACTTTTCGCCAGCGCCTGCGCTAAAAAAAATGGCGCCTTGAGGTTGGAGTTAATGAGATTGTTCCAGTCTGCCTCGGTCGCAGTGCCAATGGGTGTCGGATAAAAACTGGAGGCGTTATTGATAAGCAAATCAATACGCTGCCAAAGTTCCAATGCCTGTGCGGCTAAATTGATAACGTCGGAATTGTTATTGAGGTCGGCTTGAATGCAGCTTGCAGAGTTTGCCCGGAGCCCGTTTAGCTCATCGACTAATACCTGCGCTGCGCTGTGAGAGTGGTGGTAATGGATAATCAGGTTAAAATTTTCCCGATGCAGCTGTCGCGCAATTTCCGCACCTATGCGCTTGGCGGCGCCGGTAACCAGAGCGACTTTTTGGGGGGGCAAGGTCATATGCATTTCTCCGCGCTTTTTGTATGCGATCACTCTTGCGGCTGTGAAGGGACGGCATTTTTTAATTGAGCCAGATTTTGCAAACGCTGACGATTAATTTCATCACCAAAGGCTTGTCCGCTTAGGCCACTTTGTTGGATGGTTGCCATGTCAACTGCCTGCGCTGCTTTCAATGCGGCGCGAAAAAAATTGGCCTGCGGATAGTCACGCTGTTCAAATCCAGTGCGTCCACGGGCGTCTGCTTCACAACACAGTAAAAAATGCTCGAAGCGCTCGGGGCGCCGGAAAGCATCGTTGCTTTGCAATACTTTTAGTAGTGTGGCCGGTTTTAATTCCAATGCACGATGGCAATGGGTATGCCATTGCGCCACCATCAAGGCTAGGTCTTTATATTCTTTGGGTACGGCGATGCGCGCACACAATTGTTTAACTAACGGCAGGCTGCGATCTTCATGGGCGATGTGGCGTGGCCATTCATCTCGCGGTGTGGTGCCTTTACCCAAATCGTGTATTAGCGTAGCGAAACGCACGCAAGTGCTGGGCGATAATTTTACTGCTTGCTGCAGGCTCATTAATGTGTGGACACCCGTATCAATTTCCGGGTGATGGATAGCCGTTTGTGGTACACCGAAGAGCGCATCGATTTCGGGAAACAATCGCGCGAGTGCATTGCATGCACGCAATACTTCAATAAAAATTTCCGGATGCGGTTCGCCTAGCGCGCGCTCAGTTTCTCTCCATACACGTTCAGCGACGAGATGGTCGGCCTCGCCGTTGGCGACCATGGTTTGCATCAATGTGATGGTTTCATCGGCGACGCGAAAACCGAGCGCGTGATAGCGTGCCGCAAAACGGGCGATGCGCAAAATGCGCACCGGGTCTTCGGCAAACGCGGGCGATACGTGACGCAGTAGTTTAGCGGCGAGATCCTGCTGGCCGTGGTAGGGATCGATGATATTGCCGTCGTCATCTTCTGCCATAGCGTTGATGGTGAGGTCGCGGCGAATCAGGTCATCCTCCAGCGTCACTTCTTCACCGCAGTAAAAACTGAAACCGCCATAACCTTTACCGGTTTTGCGTTCGGTTCGGGCAAGGGCATATTCCTCTTTGGTGTGTGGATGCAGGAATACCGGGAAATCTTGGCCCACTGGGGTGAAGCCATTGGCGATCATTTGCTCGGGGCTGCTGCCAACGACTACCCAATCTTTTTCGGTAACCTTGCGGCCTAAAAGCTTATCGCGGACAGCGCCGCCAACCAGAAATGTTTTCATTTTGTATGGTCATTACTTTTTTCATTAAAAATCTGGGCACGAGTATAGGTGAATCAGCTGAATAAAAAAAATGCAAATATGGCTTGTGGCTGAACACAAATTAAATTAATCTCGACGCAGTTTTTCAAAACCTTATAACCTTAGATCAATTAATTATGTCTCGAATGAATTCCTTTAAGCATGCCGTCGCACTACGACCAATTTATTGGTGTGTAGTCGTTGTGTGTTGCTTGGCGGAATTTGTTGATTAGTTGAATAATCGTTATAAACAAAGGCCGCAGCATAAAAACTGCGGCCTTTTTGTTTTCCGGTTACAGTTTTTCACTCTCAGTTTGCTGAGTTTATATTGGCAGTCTCGCTGATATTGCTGCGGTCATTCTCTCGTAAGTTGCTCATTGGGCAATAAGGAGTTATGCCGTGGCCGTGTTATTTGCGTATTTTTCTGTAGTCCTGATTTGGGCTACCACTCCCCTCGCTATTCAATGGAGTAGCGATAGTCTCAGTTTTATCGCCGCTGCGACGGCGCGCATGGCGATTGCTGTGGCCATAGCACTGCTCGTGCATGCAATTTTGCGCAAATCCCTTTCCACTTATTGGCAGCATGCGCGAATTTATTTTGCGGCCTCCATTGGTATTTTTCCCAATATGCCGGTGGTTTATTGGGGCGTGCAATTTATCCCCTCGGGTTTGGTAGCGGTGATTTTTGCGATGTCGCCTTTTGTCACCGGGTTGATGACATTGTTACTGCTCAAGCAAAATCCGTTTACGCTCAAAAAAGTCGCAGCGCTATTACTTGCGTTGGCGGGGCTGGTCGTGATTTTTTATCACCAACTGCAATTTAATACCCGTTCGGTCTACGGCATCGCCAGTATTTTAGTGTCCTGCTTGTTGTTCAGTTTTAGCAGTGTATGGGTGAAAAAATTAACCCAGGAGGAGACAGTTAATCTGGATGCATTTCATCAGGCCACAGGGGCATTGCTGTTTTCGCTGCCGGGCTTGCTGCTGAGTTGGTGGCTGATAGATGGCGCTATACCAGCGCAAGTTTCGCTTAAATCGGGTGCATCGATTGTGTATTTATCGATTATGGGGTCGCTGGTGGGGGGGGCGCTGTTTTATTTCATACTGCAGCGATTGTCGGCGACGGTGGTATCGCTAATCACCCTGATGACGCCAGTATTGGCGATTATTATCGGCAAGCAATTGGCGGATGAGGCACTGTCGCAGCAGACCTTGGTGGGTGTGGCAATTGTGCTCTTTGCGTTGCTGCTGTATTTGCCCTGGTCATTGCGGGGGATTGTAGCGGCGTTCAATAGTTGGCTGTTGCGTAAACTGGCAGAACCGCCTGCTGCAGAGGGTAAAACCAGTGCACAACAGGAGCTGCAAAAGATCAGGGAATACGTTATACGCTTCAAATGAGTTTTTTTGGTGCGCACCCAAGTGGCGCGCTTGGTTTTTATGCACCATTATTGTGCTGGCATCTATTTTGTAATGGGTATGCAATCTTGTATTCAATGTTTAACATAATGATTTTAAAGATAAAAATAAAACTGGCTTGGTATCTGCAACAATGGTATTAAGCTAGTGTGCATATCAATAGCTGCCTCAAAACTAACTAGTAAAGACCATTCAATAGAGGAAGAACTCATGAAGATGAAACAAAAATTGATCGCTGGTGCTATCGCTCTGTCCGCTATGGCAGGTTTTTCAGTGCCAGCGGCGCAGGCTGAAGTGTCAGCAGCGGTCGGTGCAGCCAACATGTACTACTGGCGTGGTTTTGATTTGGGTCTTGGGGATCCGCAAGTATGGGGTGATTTGAAAGCTAGTGCTGCCGGTTTCTACGGTGGTGTGTGGGCAGCCTCAGGTGACGCAGTCTTGGGGCAAGAAATTGATCTTTATGCGGGTTATGGCCATGCATTCGGTGATTTCAAAGTTGATTTGAGCTTCTGGAGCTATGTGTACCCATCATCCGAGATTAAGTTCGGTGAGTCATCTGAGGGCGTTCTTGCGCTGAGTTATGGCCCGGTAACTGCCAGCTATTACAAAAATATCGCCTCTGAATACGGTGATAACAGCTATTCCTACGCCAGTTTGGCCGTTGTGTTGGATAAGTTTACGCTGAAATACGGTGTGCATGCCCAGGATGACCAAAGTGATGCCAGTCTCGATGGTGTCCAACACGTAGATTTGACCTACACCTACAATGAGAAGCTGGCGTTTACCCTTGGTCAAGTGATCGATGAGGGTGTTGCTGAAGTTAACAACGAAGCTAAATTCGTGGTGGCCCTGACTTTGCCAATCGAATAAGTGGTAGCGACTTAAAGTGTTGCATCAAAAGGCAAGCTTCGGCTTGCCTTTTTACTATCTGCGACTTAATAAAATAATAATTATATGATTTAATAAAAGATTCTTTCCAAGCCCTTATGCTGCCGCCCGAACTCTGGTTCAATGCCTGCGCAAACGGCTTACATCTTTAAAAGGAATCTCCATGTCCCGTTCTCCCATCCTTGTTACTGGCGGTGCCGGTTTTATCGGTAGCCATGTCTGTGTCGAGCTCATCAATAGTGGTTACCTGCCGGTGGTGGTCGACAACCTTTGCAACAGCAGCGCTGAATCGCTCAAGCGCGTAGCGCAGATTACCGGAGTCGAGCCGGTGTTTTACGAGCTCGACATTAACGATAAAGACGCCCTGCGCGAAGTATTCAACGCCTACAAGATTGAAGCGGTGATGCATTTTGCGGGCTTGAAGGCCGTAGGTGAGTCTAACCAGATTCCGATGAAGTACTACCGCTACAATGTGGCGGGCACCCTGTCGCTTACGGAAGTGATGGAGGAGTTCGAAGTCTGGAAGCTGATTTTCAGTTCCTCTGCGACTGTCTACGGCGACCCGGTTTCTGTGCCTATCGACGAAAGTTTTGCCACCTCGGCGACCAATCCTTACGGTCGTAGCAAGTTGATTGTCGAAGAAATTTTGACCGACATCGCCAAGGCTCCTGGCAGCCAGTGGAATTTCTCGCTGCTGCGCTACTTCAATCCGGTGGGGGCGCATGAAAGCGGCTTGATCGGCGAAGACCCCGCTGGTATTCCCAATAACTTGCTGCCTTACGTGGCGCAGGTGGCGATAGGCAAGCTCAAAGAGCTGAGCGTATTTGGCGACGATTACGATACGGTCGACGGCACTGGCGTGCGCGATTATATCCATGTGGTGGATCTCGCCCTGGGTCATGTTGCCGCGCTCAAAAAACTGGATCGGACCGGCGTTGGCTGCCGCGCTTACAACCTGGGCACCGGTAGCGGCTATTCGGTATTGCAGATGATCAAGGCATTCGAAGCTGCCAGCGGTCGCGCTGTGCCCTACAAAATCGTACCGCGCCGCGCAGGCGATATAGCCGCTTGCTACGCTGACCCGATCAAAGCTAAAGCCGAGTTGGGCTGGACGGCGAAATACGATCTCGCGCGCATGATGCAGGATGCCTGGCGCTGGCAGTCGCAAAACCCCAATGGTTATGGCGACTGATAGTTTGTCTGGCTAAAAACAAAACAGCCGATGGAGTCGACTCCATCGGCTGTTTTGTTTTTACGGCGCAGTAAATTAAAAGATCACACCAAATCCTTATCCGTAGCAAACGACAGCGCAAAGGATTTTGGCCCTACATTGATCGCACCGGTCATGCTCATCATTGACAGCATGGTTTTGATGTCATGTTGCTTACAGAACTCGCGGAATTCCACGAGTATAG